>CAYQDH010000073.1:0-9998 GCA_964416075.1 uncultured Anaerolineales bacterium
TGACATTTTTATGATGTTTTTCGTGCTCTTGGCTCTTTGGTTCGCCGTCCGCTCGTGCTACGGGGGAATCTATGTGGCCCTGGCGTTGGGTGCTCTGGTCAAGTATGTTCCCCTGCTCCTGGTGCCTCCGACCGTGCTCTGGATGGCGCGACGTCTGCCCCCACGGACCTTCTGGAAACACCTCCTAGGTGGATTGCTCGTGGCCTTGATGCTGGCCGGCCTGATTTGGTGGCCCCTGTGGCCGGGCTGGGATAGCCTGCCTTTCCTGAAGCAACTGGGCCGGGGCCATTTCTCGCTCGGCATCTGGGTCATCCTGCTGTTGCGCCGACTGTGGCCCAGCGGGGATTTCTACAGCCTCGGCCTCTGGATCACGCGTGCAGCCTTCGCTGTGGCCTATGCCAACGTCATCGCCCGCGCTTTCCTCGGGCGGGGCCAGCTTGCCGAGCACTATAGAAACGCTCTCTACGCTTGGTTGGTGTTTGGCGCTTTTGCCTTTGGCTATTGGTATATCGCCTGGCTCATCGCGCTGATGCCCCTCAGCCGAGTTCGTCGGACTTGGCTTCGCATCGTCATCTTTAGCTTTGTGGGCCTGTTTTCCGTCGCCCTCTACACCTATGGCGACGCCTGGCTTCCAGGCTACGAATTGGACCTGCGCTTGATCGGGGGTGTCATCGTGTTTGCGCTCCCCGGGCTGCTGGCGTACATTCTGGATCGACGGCTACCCCCTACTGGAGATGGTCACGTATTACACAAGACGCCATGACGCTTGTGCTCTCCGCCGCCGCATACTAGAATGCTGATGGTGGCGCCGTGTGCGCGTCGTACAAGGGCGTAAGCCGCTAGCAAAGGATGAGTCCCACTTGGATGAGCATCGCCAAAGGTTAGGAGAATGCGGATCGCATGCCTAAAAACCTCGTCATCGTGGAATCGCCCGCCAAGGCCAAGACGATAGAGCACTACTTGGGCTCGGGCTATACGGTCAAGGCTTCGGTGGGGCACGTGCGCGATCTACCCTCGGATCAGCTAGGTGTGGAGATCGAGCAAGGGTTCCGGCCTTCCTATCAGTTGCTCAAGGGCAAGGCTGATGTGGTATCAGAGATACGCAAGGCAGCCTCCGGCGCCGAGCACGTCTATCTGGCTACCGACCCTGACCGAGAAGGCGAAGCGATTGCCTGGCACGTGGCTATCGCGGCGGGCCTGGATGATAGCAAGACGCAGCGCGTAACCTTCTACCAGGTGACCAAGTCCGCCGTACAGGAAGCGCTAGCTCATCCGCGCACCGTGGATTGCGACCTGGTCGACGCCCAGCAGGCGCGTCGCGTCCTCGATCGCTTGGTGGGCTACCAGATCAGCCCTCTTCTGAGCAAGTCGATGCGCAAGGCGCTGTCGGCCGGCCGTGTGCAATCCGTGGCTCTGCGGCTGGTGGTGGATCGCGAGCGCGAGATCCTTGCTTTCGTGCCCCAGGAGTACTGGACGCTGGAGGCGGAGCTAAAGCGGCGCATCGGCGGCCACGAGGTCTTTCGAGCGCGCTTGCACAAAATCCGCGGCCAGGATCCTGACCTCAAGGCCGAGGCGGACCTGCAACCCATCCTGGCCGTGCTGGAAAAGGCGGAATACCAGGTCACGCGTGTGCACCAGGGACAGCGGCAGCGCAACCCCCAGCCCCCCTTTGTCACCAGCACTATGCAGGCCGAGGCGGGGCGCAAGTTGCGCTCCTCGCCGCGGCAGACGATGCGCCTGGCCCAGCAGCTCTACGAGGGGATCGACCTCGCCGGCGAGCGCGTGGGCCTGATCACCTACATGCGTACCGACTCGACCAACGTCGCTGCCGAGGCTCAGCAGGAGGCTAGGCAGTATATTGCCGAGACGTACGGTGCGGATTACCTCCCCGAGCAGCCACCCGTCTACCGCGCCAAGGCGGCGCTGGCCCAAGAGGCGCACGAGGCTATCCGGCCCACGTCCGTGTTGCGCACCCCACAGGCGATGCGCCAATACCTGGATGACCAACAGGCCCGCCTGTACGAGTTGATCTGGCGGCGCTTCTTGGCCAGCCAGATGAAGCCGGCGCTTTATGCTACCATGACCGTGGATATCCTGGCGGCGCGCGACTATCTCTTCCGCGCCACGGGCGCCACGTTGCTCTTTCCCGGCTATCTGGCCGTTTACACGGAGGGTGTGGATGACGCGGAAGAGGAGCAAGCCAGGCCACTGCCCCCGCTCACCGAGGGTGAGGTCGTCGACCTGCGCAAGCTCTTGCCCGAGCAGCATTTTACCCAGCCGCCGCCCCGCTACACCGAGCCTACGCTGATAAAGGCCTTGGAATCGAACGGCGTGGGTCGTCCCTCCACCTATGCCTCCATCGTTACGCTGATCCAGGACCGTGGCTACGTAATCAAGATCGAGGATCGCCGTCTGCAGCCCACGGCGTTGGGTATGGTGGTCTGTGACTCGCTCGTGGCCACCTT
This sequence comes from uncultured Anaerolineales bacterium, assembly GCA_964416075.1. Lineage (GTDB taxonomy): Bacteria > Chloroflexota > Anaerolineae > UBA1429 > UBA1429 > CAYQDH01. The sequence goes on from CAYQDH010000073.1 coordinate 2,466, forward strand.
CGACGACATCATGGATGTGGGCTATACTGCCATGATGGAAGAGCGCCTGGACCGCATCGCCGAGGGGGAGCTCAGTTACGCGGACATGCTGAGTGACTTTTACGCCAATTTTCGCCCCGAGCTGGAGAGCGCGCGGGCCACCATGCCCCAAGCGATTGAGAGCGCGCTGTGGGCGGGCGTCTCGGACGAGCTTCGCCAGCGCCCCTGTCCCCAATGCGGGCGCCCCCTGAACGCTCGTCTCAGTGAGGCCGGCAGATTCCTCGGCTGCTCAGGGTATCCCGAATGCCGCTACATTCTCGACCTTAGTGCGGTGGACAACCCCAAGGAGCCCATCGCCGAATTCGCAGAGGGGGAGGTATGTGATCTCTGTGGGGGCCGCATGAAGGTGATCACACGCGGAAGAAACAAATTCTTGGGTTGCGAGAATTACCCGCGCTGCAAGAACACGCGGTCCATCCTTAGCGACCATATCAAGCAGATCGCCGCGCAGACGCCCTGCCCCCAGTGCCAGGGGCCCCTGGAAGCCAAAAAAGGCCGCTTCGGCGAGTACCTGCGCTGTCCCCGTTGTCAGGCCAATCACTCGCTCAGTAGCCTGGGCTTGGGCAAGGGACGGGGCCGCCAGGTGCGCACTGACCAAGACAAGCCATCGACGCCGCCGGCTCCGCCGGAGACGGTCAATGTGGCTTGCCCCGAATGTGGTCATCCCTCCCTGGACAAGCGCGCGGGGCGCTATGGCCCCTACTACCGCTGCCCCCAATGTAAGACCAACATCTCGGCCAAAAAGTTCGCCGCGCTCCCGGGCGCCGACGCGATAGAGGAAAGCCGGGGCGCGGACCAATGAACACCCTCAGAATCATCTGCCTGAGCCTTGTCCTGACCGCCATGGCGGCACCTGTCCGCGCCATGCAAAGTGCTCCTCCGCCGCTGCCCTGCAGTCTGAGCGGCACGGTCCTGCTGAACGGCGGTAACGTGCCCGTTGGCACGGCGGTGACCGTGGGTTCTGGGGGGTCGATATACCAGACCACCACAACGACGATCTACGAAGGCGTGTCCTCCTATTCCCTCATTGTGCCGGCCGATAATCCCGATACCGACGTGCGCGAAGGGGGCGTCGAGGGCGAGACCCTCGAATTCACGGTGGGGGGCAGACGCGCCGCCCAGACGGCTCTCTGGAGCAGCGGCGCCATTCTTACGCTCAACCTCACTGCCTCCGGTCCCACGCCCACCGCCTCTGCCACCTCCAACGCGCCGCCGACGGCTACGGCCACGCCCTCGAAAACGCCGGTCCCCTCGCCTACGCCGTCGCCAACAGAAGTCCTGGAGCGAGTGGTCTTTTATCCCGCGAGTGATACCCAAATCAACAGTTGGTATCCCTCCACCAACTATGATGCCTCGCAGTACTTTACCGTGCGCCAGGGCGACGTGATAGCCTCATTGCTCCTCTTCGACGTCGCGAGCCTTGCGGGCCGCGAGGTCCGCTCTGCGCGGCTGGAGCTATATCCCATCAAACGCAGTAATAGCGCAGCGTTGACCATCAGCGCGTATCGGGTGCTTCGCCCTTGGGTGAGCAAGCAAACCACGTGGGCTGAAGCCAGCGCGGGCACGGCTTGGGATCGCGCTGGGTGCAACGGCGAAAACATGGATCGTGAAGCACTGGCGAGCGCCACGATCTTGGCCGACGCGGTAGACAAGTGGTATGGCCTGGATATCGCCGACATGGCGCGTGCCTGGGCTGCCGACGCTGCTCAGAACCAGGGGGTGATCCTCAAAGGGTCGGGCGGCACGTCTGTCGAGTACAATTTCGCTTCCAAGGAATCCGCCGATGCAAACGTGAGGCCAAGACTGGTCGTGCAGCTCGGTGTGGGGCCCACGGCCACAATCACCGGAGCGCCAGCGGAGACGGCAACCCAGGCTCCCACCTCGACCCTATTGCCGACAGCATTGGCCACGCCAACGAGCACGGCTCGGCCAACGAATACAGCGACCCCCACCAGCAGTGCAGTGGCAACGGCCACACCTCGACCCAGTCTCACGCCCTCGCATACGCCGAGCCCCTTGGCCATGCCGTCGCCGACACCGCTCGTGGAAGTAGTCTTGCCTCCTGCAAGCGACACTTACATCAACAGCTGGTATCCCTCCAGCAACTACGATGGCTCCCAGTTTGTTAATGTTCGCCAGGGCGATGTGATGGCCGCATTGCTGCGCTTCGACGTCGCGAGTCTTGGGGGCCGGGAGATTCGCTCCGCGCGGCTAGAGTTGTACGCCAGCAAGCGCAGCAACACGGCGCAGTTGACCATCAGCACCTATCGGGTGCTCCGCCCTTGGCTCGGCAAGCAGGCCACATGGTCCCAGGCCGTCACAAGCGGGCCTTGGGATCGCGCGGGGTGCAACGGTGAAGGCACGGACCGCGATGCGGCAGCGAGCAGCACCATCTCGGCCGATGCGCTAGGTCGTTGGTATAGCTGGGACATTACCGATATAGTACGTACATGGGCAGCCGATGCCACGCAGAACCAAGGGGTGATCCTTAAGGGGTCGGGGGGTACCTCGGTCGAATACGATTTCGCCTCCCAGGAGTCGGCCGATGCAACGATCAGGCCACGGCTGATCGTGGAGACCGCCATCGGGCCCATAACGACAGCCACCGTAGCCCCCACACAGGCCCCCACCGCGACTACGGTGCTGGCAGAATCAGCGACGCCGACAGGATCGGCCATACCAACGGGCACGGCACGACCAACGAGTACGATGGCACCGACCAGCATCTCTACGGCGTCGGTCACACCGCAGTCCAGTCCCACGCCCTCCAGTACGCCGGGCCTCTCGCCTACACCATCGCCGACAGAGCTTGCGGAAGAAGCGGTCCTCTATCCCACGAGCGATACCTACATCAACAGCTGGTACCCCTCCACCAACTATGATGCCTCCCACTTTGTCAACGTTCGCCAAGGGGATGTGATGGCCGCGTTGCTGCATTTCGACGTGGCCGCTGTTGCGGGCCGGGAGATTCGCTCCGCGCGGCTGGAGCTGTATGCGGGCAGACGTAGCAACAGTGCGCAACTGACCATCAGCGCATATCGGGTGCTTCGACCTTGGGTGGGCAAGCAAGCTACATGGTCCCAGGCCAGCACAGGGGTTGCCTGGGATCGTGCGGGGTGCAACGGTGCTGGCACGGACCGCGATGCAGCGGCGAGCAGTACCGTCTCGGTGGACGCCGTAGCCCGATGGTACAGCCTGGACGTGACCGAAATAGTGCGTGCGTGGGCCTCCGATGCCGCCCAGAACCAGGGGTTAGTCCTCAAAGGGTCAGGCGGCGCCTCGGTCGAATACGGTTTCGCCTCCAGGGAATCGGCTGACACAACGATCAGGCCACGGCTCGTTGTGGATTTCGCTGTGAGCGCTACACCCGGCGCTGTGTCCTATTCAGCGGGGCGCCCCTTGCAGGCTAGTCATCCTACGCAAAGAAAGCCGCGCGAAACGGCGAACTAGAACAGGATCGAGCCCATAGGCTGATACCTATTGGCTCGATCCTGTTTGGCTCGCCCGACAGGCGTTTTCGCTACAGGAATCTCTGATGGTGCGCGTTCCAGCCCTCGATCACGCGCCGCTCGACGGGGCGGTCCAGGCGCAGGCCAAAGACCGTCGCCAGGTTGCGCAACGTATTCTGCGCCTCTGATACGTTAGACCCCGCCAGCGTCGCCGCCAGAATGTGATCGGCCAGGCCGCTGAGGGCAGCCAGCGCCAGGCGCGTGTTCAAGTTGTCATCCATGGCCGCCTCAAAGGCCCGAACATCCCCGGTGATCCGCAGGGCGGGCCCCTCGCCGCCGATCACCCGCACTGCGCTGAGCAAGCTCGAGGCCAGTTCGTCCGCAGGCCCCAATTCGTGCGCGTCATAGTCCCACGTTTCGTGATAGGGGTGGCTGGTTACCAGGATGCGCACCGCGTCCGCCGTGTGGCTCTGCAAGAGGTCGCGCGCCCAGATAAGGTTGCCGAGCGACTTGCTCATCTTCTCACCCTGGTAACGCACCATCGCTGCATGCATCCAAAAGCGAGCAAAGATCGCCTCGCCCGTAATGCCGATTGACTGCGCCGTCTCGCATTCGTGATGGGGGAACGAGAGATCCCCGCCACCGCCGTGCACGTCGATCACCGGGCCGAGATGCAGGATGGACATGGTGGAGCATTCGATGTGCCACCCCGGCCGGCCCATGCCCCAGGGACTGGCCCAAGCGGGCTCCCCCTCTTTCTGGGCCTGCCAGAGCACAAAATCCAAGGGATCCTTCTTGTGTGGGTCATCCGGCACATTGCCGCGCTCGTTGGCAATGGGTAACCACTGGTTTTGCTCCAATCCGCTCACTTGTCCGAACTGCGGGTTCGCGGCCACGTGATAATAGACGTTGCCATTAGCCGCGTAAGCATAGCCTTTGTCGATGAGAGCCTGTACGTTGTCCTGAATCTCTGCAATGACATCGGTAGCGCGAGGATACACATCGGGCGGGCGAACATTGAGAGCGCGCAGGTCCTCAATAAAGTGCCTCGTCCAGCGATTCCCCAGGGCCAGCCAATCCTCACCGACTTGCTTACCTTTGCGGATGATATCATCGTCGATGTCGGTGACGTTCTGCACATAGCGCACTGGGTAACCAAGGTATTCCCAATAGCGGATGAGGACATCGAAACTCAGGTAAGTAAAAGCGTGCCCCAAATGCGTGGTATCGTAGGGCGTGATGCCACATACATAGATGGTCGCCGTGTCGCCAAGGGGGGTGAACGGTTCCAGGCGTCTGTTCTGCTCGTTATACAGTCTCAACATCGACAGCATATCCTTTCGTGGAGCATTCGTAGGAGATTAGGCCTAGTACCCCAGAGATGGTCGCACATACCCTATTCTGATGCAACGTCTCAACCGAGTGCCAAGAGCGGGAGTCCAGGCCAAGCCTAAGTAACCTCGATGAAGGGCGTTCCCTCGAGCACCTCTCCAATAACCCAGGCCTCCTGGCCAAGGCTCCTATAGCGAGTAAGAAACACCTCTGCCTGGTCCTGGGGTAAGGTGACCAGGAGCCCCCCCGACGTTTCAGGGCAAAAGCAAAGCAGCTGCATCTCGTATTCCAGGCGTGAGGCAAAGGAAACGTGCTCACCATAATCCGCCATGTTGTTGTTGGCCCCCGCCGGAAAGAGCAATGCCTCTGCATAGTCCATCGCTCCGGGGTGAAACGGCAAGCTATCAAAATGTAAGCGCAACCGTACCCCACTCTTGCTGGCGACCTCCCAGGCATGGCCTAAGAGGGCGAACCCCGTGATATCCGTTACAGCGTGCGGCGCCAGCCCCCTTAGTATTGCCGCGGCTCCCTTGTTAAGCCGCTTCATCCATTCTACAGCGATGGCCATGTGCTCGAGTTGGGCTTCAGCGGCTTTGGCAGCGGTGGCGATAAGCCCCACACCCAAGGGCTTGGTCAATAGAACCATATCCCCTGGTCGAGCCGCGGCCTTGGTGCGTACTTGCTGTGGGTGAACAGTGCCCAACACTGCCAGACCGAACTTGGGTTCGTCGTCATCCACCGTGTGCCCACCGGCGATCACACAGCCGGCCTCTCGCGCCTTTTCGGCGCTGCCGCGCAGGATCTGCGCGATCATCTCCTCGGGCAACGCTGGCGGAAAGGCTGCTAGGTTGAGTGCCAGGAATGGCTCGCCGCCCATGGCGTACACGTCGCTCAATGCGTTGGCTGCTGCGATGGCCCCATAGTCATAGGCATCATCCACCACAGGGGTAAAGAAATCGGCCGTAAAGATCAAGGCGCGGTCGTCATCCAGCCGCCACACGGCGGCGTCATCGGGCGTGGCGAGCCCCACCAGCAGATTGGGATAATCTGCTTCGTTGAAAATATCGGCCAGGTGACGCGTGACACGCGCCAGTGCGGCTGCAGGCCGCTTGCTACCTCAACCTGCCGCCTTGGCCAGCGCCGTAAGATGGATGATTCCATCTGGACCGGCGAGGCTCCTTGGTACGCAGCTAGCGTCCGCCATTTTCACTCCTGCTCATATGCTCCAAACAATCCGACCACCTGAGAACAATTCTCTACATACCTCATGCCTGATACACTGGCAAAAGCGTGCCTTCATTATAGGGAGCGACGGGCAAGCGTCAAGACTCAGTGGGTAGGCCCGAGCGATTCGGGCTTGTGGCGATCAGCGCACTCGCGATGACTCGGGGACATAGGAACGTGCAACTCAAAGGGCCAAGCTTGTTGAAGGCTTGGCCCTGGAACGTTGGAAACTTTTGCCGACGGCACGTCGCCCGCCTATTTCAGGAACAACTCCACCACCGGGACGACCACATCCGGCTTGAGTACGGGGAGTTCCAGCGTCAGTGCGTCACCATGCAGCCCCTGGTATTCCGCATCGCCCGAGCCTATGAAGCGCACTTCGCTGGCGTCGTGTAGGAATTGGGCGTATTCCACCCTCCCTGCCATCCCATCCAGGTGGATGTTGCGAAAGGGCCAGGAAAAGATGTGCAGATACAATCGCTTTCCATTCTGGGTGAGCCGGCAATCCGGCGGCGCCGTGAACTCGCTTTGGGTACACCCATAGACCGCTCGGCTGTTGACCTTCATCCAGTCGCGATAGACCCCCAGCGCTCTCAAAGCGCGGTCATCAAAGCTTCCTCGCGCCGTGGGGCCCACGTTCATGAGTAAGTTGCCACCACAGGATACGCTGTTGACCAGCATCTGGATGAGTTGCTCGGGGCTCTTCCATGTGTACTCATCGCGGTAATAACCCCAAGACCCACTGAAGGTCTGGCAAGTTTCCCACACCACCGGCTTGCCATTGACGTGCACCCATCCCCGGGGCTGGAATTGCTCTGGCGTGTGGATATCGGCGTATTGCGTGGGCAGATCCAGGCGGTTATCCACAATGATGTGTGGCTGTAGCTCGCGCACCATCTGCAGCAGCTTTTCGCTCTGCCAGTCGTCGTGTCCTTTGCCCGGCAACCCTTTATAGTCCCGCCCGGGATAGGAAAAGTCGAACCACACGATATCGATCTTGCCGAATTGGGTCATCAGCTCGCGTGTCTGGCCATGCAAATACTCGGCATATTTGCGGATGTCGCGCGACTTGTTCATCTCTGCTGCATCGGCCCTATTGCGCAAGGGGTGATACACGTCGATAGGGAACTGCGGATGGTGCCAGTCGATCAGCGAGTGGTAAAAGCCGATTTTGAGCCCTGCTTCGCGATATGCTTCCACCCACGGGCGAAGCAGGTCGCGCCCGGCAGGGGTATTGGGCGCCTTGTAGTCGGTCCACTGGCTGTCCCATAGGCAAAAGCCATCGTGGTGCTTGGTGGTGATCACCGCGTACTTCATCCCCGCTTCCTTGGCCGCGCGCGCCCAAGCTCGGGGATCGTACAAGTCGGGATCGAAATGATCGAAATACTTGGCATAGTGGGCGTCGTCGATCTCTTCCGTACTCTTGACCCACTCGTGTCGTGCGGCAGCGGCATAGATGCCCCAATGGATGAACATGCCAAAGCGGTCA
>CAYQDH010000073.1:10048-15604 GCA_964416075.1 uncultured Anaerolineales bacterium
CGTGGCTCCTCTCCTTTGGATCGAGTTCATTGTATGCACGGGATGATCTGAGGTCTTGTTCTGGCGACGTGCCCTGCTGTCACACGCACAAGCGCGCCAGACAGGACGAAACCACAGGCCGTCTCGTCCACAAGCATATCAGGAGCCAGTGCCGGGGTCAAACGCCATATCGCTGCTGGCTATTGCTGGGATGACGTGTGTGGGTACTCGGTCAGCAGAGCTTTACAGCTGCAGTGCTTCCAGGATCGCGCGGTATTTTTCGTGGATCATCTGGCGGTCAAACTCCCAGAAACGCTGCAGCAGGGCCTCGTCTTCCTCGGCGGACAGGTATTTCATATAGGCTGGGAAAAAGACCTTGTCTTCTTTGGCGATGTGTGGTGGGTAGAATGTGACGAGGGCAGCAAGCGTCTCGGACATGGTCGACAGTGCCGATGCGTCGCCCGCCCGATAGAGACCATTGGCTGCCACTAGTTCGCCCGTCATTCTGCGAGCCACGGCGTGTTCCCGGACAAGCTCTTGCATCACCTGCTGATCCTCGGAAGAGAGTTTTTTCTGGGCCAATGCCACGAACAGGATATCCTCCTCTTTGCCGTGGTGCGTTCGATCAGCGTAGGTGCGCACAAAGTCGACCACCCTATCGATGAAAACAGGGTCCGCCTGGCCCGTCGTCTGGATCTCTGCGCGCTTGCGGTCCATCAGTGCGATCATCTTTTCGATCAGCCGATGCTCGATCATTAGCGGTCCCCGCGATTGCATCGTTCACCCCCTTGACCCACATCTGGGTCCCCTTGCCATGCCACGCCCATATGCGACCCGGCCTCATATCCTCGCCCATCTAGATGCTTACGAGGTAGGCTGAAGCACGAATATTGACGATATGCCCCAACATCAGTATGGACTATCGGGTTAATAACGTCATCGGCCTTTAGGATGATTTCTGGCCAAAGGAGGACTAGCGATACGTGGTGTTCGATTGCATGCTGATAGGCCTCTAGCTGCCCAGAGGTCTCTAGTTATTCCAGTTCGAGCCGCATGGTGTGCTGGTATTGGATGCGCTCTGGGTCGATCCCCCGCGCCACTGCCTCTTGACGCATAGCCTGCACAAAGTCGCCATCCTGAGCCAGGTACGGCTCGACGGCAGTGCCCGCTTCGTAGAACCCGAGCTTTTCCCAAAAGTGCACCCCTGCGGCCCCGGTCACGCGGTAGATGATGTCCAGGTCCTCATACGCCGTGGCCTCGATCGCTTCCCAGCCGCGTTCTCGAGCCCACCCTGCTAGATAGCGGACCATGCGGGTGCCCAATCCCTGGCGAAGATAAGGGTTTTCCTTCTGGGAGGGTGACCCTACCATCAGGCAGTGGACGGTCAGCGTCTTATCCCCCAAGACCTCCAATGCCGGGAAATTCCGCTGCACCAGGTCGGCGCTCGGGCCGGCGGGGTATTCCTGCTGTAGACAAAGCTGGCCCGCTTCCTCCATGGCGCAGATCGCCTTGGGGTAGAAACGCAGCTGCCCCACGATGCGCTCGCCATCGCGCGCCACGATGGCATAGGCACCGTAAGCCTGGGCGAGCTTGCGCAAGAGTGGGGCGTTGCGCGCCCGCAGTTCCTCCCAGGGCATGCCATCCCCCTCTTTCCACTGCTCGATAGACTGGCGCGTGAGGGGGCCACCATGTAGACAGCGCCAAAGGACGAAATCCCCGCCCATCGGCTCTATGGTCACATCTGGCTGCATCTTGGGCACCTCGTGTCGTTGGTAACCAGGGTTCTTCTATTGCCCTGGCCGATCGCACAGGATCTCGATAGAGTACGCGTGCCCACACGGTGGCTGTGCGGGCATGCCCACCGTGAGCCCATGCTCATCCTGGCTCCATGGCAATGTTCCCGGTGTGCCGAGGCACCTGACCTGCACAATGCTGTTGGCGGGCAGGCCTGCTCCGCTGGCCAGGGAGCGTATGCACAGCTCCCTGCCAGGCCATGCCAGGGCGATAGCATACAGGGCTCTGTCTCTGGTGGTGAAGCGAATATCTTGGCCGGTAAATGCGGCGCGCTTGGTATCCGTAAAGTACCCCTCGGGCACTTCTGTCGGCCCTTCGCCATAGGTGCGCCACGGCCGCGTGCCATAGATCGCCTCCCCGTTGGTGCGCAACCAGTCGCCAATCTGTAGCAGAACCTCCTGCTCGGCTTCGGGGATGGTGCCATCGGAGCGCGGGCCGATGTTGAGCAACAGGCAGCCATTCTTGCTCACCACATCTACCAGGTCCCCGATGATGTCTCCAGCGGTCTTATAATCCTGCTTTTCGACATAACCCCAGGAGTTCTTGGAGATCGAAGTGTCGTTCTGCCACAGCATCGGGCGGATCCCCTTGAGCTGGCCGCGCTCGATATCCAGGACCGCGGTGCCCTCGGCAAAAGCCTCTTCCTTGTAGTTGATCGCGACGCCGATTCCCCACTCTTCACCCCGGTTGTAATAGTACGAGGCGAATTTCTGGATATAAGGTGCATAGACAGCCTGGTTGATCCAGCCATCGAACCACACAACCTGGGGGTGGTATTTGTCCACCAGCTCGTAGCAGCGGGCCAACCAATCGTCGAGATAGAGGGCATCGGGCCGCGGGCGCCAATCGCGAACATGCCAGTCCGTCGAAGATGTGGGCTTGGCCGGGCCATAGAAATCATAATAGCGCGGGTCGCGCACATCCGAGTCGAAGGCCATGCCCCCGTTCATGAACCACCAGTGTTCCTCGCGATGGGTGGATAGGCCAAAGACCATGTTCCGCTCTCGCACCGCCGCTGCAAGCTCGCCGATGATGTCGCGACGTGGGCCCATCTTGGCCGCGGACCACTGGGTAAAGCCGCAATCGTACATGGCGAAACCATCGTGGTGCTCGGCCACGGGCACCACGTAACGCGCGCCGGCCCGGGAAAAGAGATCGGCCCACGCCGCAGGGTCGAACTTTTCGGCCTTGAACAGAGGGATGAAATCCTTGTAACCGAATTGCGATTGCGGGCCATAGGTCTTGACGTGGTGCTCGAACTCGGGTGATCCCTGGATATACATGTTTCGCGGGTACCACTCATTGCCGAACGCCGGCACCGAGTACACGCCCCAATGGATAAAGATGCCAAACTTGGCGTCCTGGTACCACTGCGGAACCTGATATTGCTGTAATGAATCCCAACTCGGCTCATACCTGGGTCTTACGCTCTGCGCGTCAGCCATCTCCCGTCTCCTCTCGTGCGCTAATGTGTCCGCATTGGTCGCAGGGGAAAAGCAGCCCTAGGATTCTTCTTCTCCGATCTCCTCAGCCGCGGTCGTGAGCCACTTGCCCTCGGTACGCACGACATAGTAGACAGGCTGCTCATTGCGCAACAAGTCGGCAAGGTAGACCGCATCCTCCTTTGGGGGGAACCAGTTAACGTTACGCCACTGCTCGCCCTCCTTGTAGTGGATGATGAACCATGGGCGATTTTGGTCCAAATCGTACCGTAACACATAGTTCTCGACCAGATATACCGCCATGCGAAGCTCCTTTCTATCCCACCAGGCAAGTGTGCCGACCAACCCTACGAGCGGGCAGCGGGGTGATGCGCCACCAATGATCGACCCAAACAAGCGGCAGCACCCCTATCTATTGACATATTACATACTAACATGCTGAGGAGAGCATGTCAAGCCAAAAGGTTGTCGGCTTGCACCAGGCTCTACACGACCACTCGAGCATCGTGCCGAGCCCTTGACGGGCGAACCGTGGCTGCTACAATGCACGCACCAGAGCTTCCCCGGCGTGATGGGGGCGGTAGGCAGAGTACCCTGAAGCATCCCATCCTGATACATGACGGAGGTGTAGCGCGATGAAGCACGATCCCAAACAACCATGGTTGACCGAGCATTGGGCGGCGAGCCAGCACAACTTTGGCCCAGAGATCGCTATCCCGCCAAGGGCGGTGGCCATCCATGATATCACTGTGCGCGACGGTGAAGAGTGCGCCGATCTCGCTTTCAACGTGGAAGACAAGGTCCGCGTTGCCGAGATGCTGGCGCGTTTGGGCGTCAAGCGCATGGAGTTCTTTCTCACCGTGCCCGGCTGGCTGGAGGCCTTGCGCGCCATTATGGGGCGTGGGTTGGGCATGGATCTCTACGTAACCTGGCAACCGGGGCGCGTGGAACGCGCCCTGGAATTGGGTATTCGGCACATCATGGTCTGGTACCGTATCGGCGAGGTGTACCAGCAGCATGTCTCACGCCGCAGCCGCGAGGAGTTGATGGATGAGATGCGCCAGTCGGTGCACGCGGCCAAAGAGGCCGGAGCCGTGGTCAACCTGTTCCTACCCGAATCCACGCGCGCCACGATGGAGCACATTCTCGCCGCAGCGCGAGCGGCGGAGCAGGAGGGCGCCAGTTCTGTGACGGTGGTCGATAGCCAGGGCGTGGCCCGGCCAGCGGCCATCACCTACCTGGTGCGCAGCCTCAAACAGAACACCCACCTGGGTGTGGAAGTGCACTGTCATAACGATTTCGGGCTCGCGGTAGCCAACGTGCTTGCGGCCTACGAGGGGGGCGCCGATGCGCTGCATGTGGCTGCCAACGCCGTGGGCTATCGTGCGGGCAACGCCGCCCTGGAAGAGGTGGTCATGGCCTTGGAGGTGCTGTATGGCGTTGACACCGGGCTAAAGCTGGACCTGTTGCCCGAGCTCTCCCGGCTGGTGGAGGAGATCACGGGCCTGCCAAGCAGCATACTCAAGCCGATTGTGGGCCAGGGAGCCTTTGACTATGAACAGTGGGGCGCCACAGCAGCGCTGATGGCGGGCGGCGCCCGGCCCTATGCCTTCCCCTTTGAGCCGGAGGCCATCGGTCGTAGTCCGCGTTTGATGATTGGCAAGTGGAGCGATGTCGGCGCCGTCGCCAAAAAGCTGGCCGAGTACGGACTCGCCGCCCAGCCCGAGCAGCTGAGTCGCATCCTGCTCGCTAGCCAGCGCGCCGGCGTGGCCCACCATAGGCCGCTCCATGATGACGAGTTCCTCGCCATCGCCCAGGCTGAAGGCGTCCAACCCGCCGAGTAAACAACAGAGAGCACAAGCGAAAGACTTGTGCTCTCTTACTACCAAGTCATTGTACGGCGAGCTAGAAAGCTCGCCTCTTTCACCTGCGCTCATCTCACTCGAAAAAGTCCGCATCCTCCTCCGACAGGTGCTTCTTGGCCTCCTGGACATTGAACGTGACCCCCATGCCCGGCCTGTCCCATACGTCGATGTGGCTCTTGACCACGATCGGGTCGGGCAGGCCCTCCACAATATCGTACCACCACTCGGGCCGCCCTATCGGATACTCAAAGGCAATATAGTTCTGCGGCAATGTGGCCGACACCTGCACCAACGCCGCCAGGCCGATGACCCCATCGCCCGTGCCATGCGGAGCCATGAGGATGCCATGCAGGTCGGCATATTCCGCGATCCATTTCAGCTCGGCGATGCCGCCTACGTCGCAGGGATCCGGGCCAACGACGTTGACCGCCTGCTTCTCGATCAGATCCACAAAGTTTTCACGCAGGTACACTTGT
>CAYQDH010000074.1:0-6183 GCA_964416075.1 uncultured Anaerolineales bacterium
CCATGCCCACACCGGGCCCCTGCGGCACCAGGAGGTGGCCATCCCGGTAGCGCACCCGCTCGGTCACCACATCGTCCTGGTAGAGCAGACCGCCGGTCATATCAGAGGGGTAGTCCAGGTTCGAGAGCACCGCGCCGAACATGGCCTGCGCCGCCACGCCGATGGACAGCTCCTGCGTGGTGCCCACCAGACAAGAGATCCCCGCCGCCTCGGCGATGTGGGCGATGCGCAGCGCTGGGGTGAACCCGCCCGCGCTGGCCAGGCATACGTTAAAGATATCCACGTAGCGATGCTGGGCGAACTCGAATGCCATCTCCGGAGAGCTGATGTGCTCGCTCACCGGCTTACTGATGCGGCTGCGCACCTCATACTGCCCCGCGGGATCGCGGCGGTCGCACACCGACTCCACGAGGATGGGGTCATAGGGCAGAAGGCGCTCCAGCACGCGCATCGCCTCCTTCCAGGACAAGCGACCGCTGAGGTCGAGCGATTTGAGCAGGAACCGCTCGCCCCACTGGACGCGCACCGCCCGGAGAAAGGCTTCGTCGGCTTGCACATTGCCCCCGCAGTAGAGGCGGAACATGTCCTGCGTCTCCCCCATGCGCCGCGCCACCCGGGCGACGTTTGGCTCCACCTCGGCCATGTCCATCATGCGAAAGATGGGGTAGCAGACCTTGATGCGCTCGCGGTAGGCGCCGCCCAACAGGTCGGCGATGGAACATCCCCTCGCCTTGCCCACCAGGTCGAGAATGGCGATCTCCAGCCCCTCGGCCAGGGGCCCGGAGCCCGGGAAGCGCCGCTGCACCGCCGCCGTGAGCGGACCCCACTGCAGCGGGTCCTGGCCCACCAGGATCTGGGCGGCGCTCTCGCTCAGGTCGCGCAGGTCCCATTTGTAATTATCGTGGCCCAGGTCGGACATCTCGCCCAGGCCCACCAGGCCCTCGTCCGTGCACAGCCGCACGATGACGTGCGGTGATCGGCTGCCCGTCTCGCGGCGGGCGGAGACGGGGGTCAGTTGCACAGCGGTGATCTTCATGGTCGCCTCCCTTCATGGTAGCAAGGCCAGCCCATCGTCCGCGAGCCGGGCCACGCCGCAGGATAGCATACCTGCACGGATGGAGCAACACGCACGCGCGCTCTCGCACCTGATCCACTGCAATGGCGCTCGGTTTCTCGGTCCCTATTGAGGGACCTGACGGATCGAAATTGACAGCCCGCCGCATCTATGCTATTCTTCCGCCATCATACGATAAAGACGTTGATCGGGACTAGTACCTGCGAGAATGTGATGTAGAGAGCCGGGGATCGGTGAAAGCCCGGTATCATAGACCGCAGCGAATGGGCCCGGGAGTCGCACAGCCGAACAGCGGGCGCCGCTCACTAGGTTGTGCCGGAATCGCCACCGTTATCACGGCCGAGGGCATCGGGTGTCATCCGTGAGGGAATGCGCCCTGTGCCTGCAGAGTGGGGCTGGCCTCGACATGCAATCGCCATCACGGCGATTGTTTTTGTTTACCGTAGTTGCTCGGATGGGGTTCATCCGACGATCAGGTAGCCAGTCCAACCAGGGTGGCACCACGAGATCCTCTCGCCCCTGTCGACCTTTCTTCGGTCGCGGGCGGGAGGTTTTTTGTACCTCCCGCCCCCAGCATCCGGGTGGGGCGCCAGAAGCTGGCGTATATCCTGCCCGGCCAGTCATCAGGGAGGAACAATGAACAAGCGTGTCGGTCGCATCATGGCGTTGGCGTCTCTCGTCCTGCTCGTTCTCCTGGTCAGCGGCTGCGCCTCGGGCAAGCCCAAGGAGGCCACGCAGGGGCCGATCAAGATCGGCGTGATGACGGTGCTCACGGGCCCGGCCGCGTCGGTGGGCTCGGAGCAGCGCAATTGGGCCAAGCTGGCCGTGGACGAGTTCAACAAGGCCGGCGGCGTGGGCGGCGTGCAGGTGGAGCTGGTCGACGGCGATACCGAGTTCGACCCGGCCAAGAGCGTGCTGGTGGGCGATCGCCTGGCCGCCGATAGCGCGGTGGTGGGGATCGTCGGCCCGGAGAGCAGCCAGAACTGCGCCGCGGTCGCCGAGGCCTTTGAGAAGGCCGGGCTGGCCTATGTCAGCCCGTCATGCACCAAGGCGGACCTCTCCTCCAAAGGGTACAAGACATTTTTCCGCGTGGTGCCCCGCGACGATGTGCAGGCCCCGGCGGCGGCCATCTTTATCGCCGAGGACCTTAAGGCCGAGTCGGTCTTTATCGTCGATGATCAGTCGGTCTACAGCGTGGGGCTGTCCACCGGGGCCGAGGCCAAGCTGAAAGAGCTCGGCGTGAACAAGATCGCGCGCGAGTCGATCAGCCAGAAGGATAGCGATTTCTCCGCGCTCCTGACGCGCATCAAGGGCGAGTCACCCGACGTGCTCTTTATCCCCATCCAGTTGGCGGCGCAGGGCGCGCAGATCGCCAAGCAGATGCGCGAGCTGGGGGTCAAGGCGGCGCTGATCGGCACCGACGGCCTGTTCTCGCCCGACGACTTTATCGCGGGCGCGGAGGGGGCTACTGAGGGCGCGTATGTCTCGCAGTTCGCCCCTGACGTGCACTTTATCCCGGAGGCTGAGGCCTCGTGGAAGGCCTACGAGGCGCAATACGGCCAGTTCGGCGCCTACGGGCCGCCCTCTTACGAGTCGGCAGCGGTGCTGCTGGATGCCATCAAGCGCGCTTACGAGAAGGACGGGCAGGTGACGCGCGCAGGCGTGCTAGCCCAATTGCGCGAGACCAAGGACCGCCCTGGTATCCTGGGGTTCAATCTCACCTTCGACGATAAGGGCGACGCCGCGGGCGCGTCGTTCTACATTTTCAAGGTGGTCGGGGACGGGTTCGAGCTGGTGAAGAAAGTGGATATGCAATAAGAATTTCTAGACAGGATGAACAGGATTATCAGGATTAGGGAATAAAATAGTTTTTTCCTATCTTAATCCTGTTAAATCCTGTAAATCCGGTCTAACCTCTTTTTTTCGGAAGTGGGTTACGATGGATAGGCTCCTGAGCGAGTTACCGCAACAACTGATCAACGGCCTGACGCTGGGGGGCGTGTATGCCCTCATCGCCCTGGGCTATTCCATGGTCTACGGCATCCTGCAACTGCTCAACTTTGCCCACGGCGAAGTGTACATGATCGGGGCGTTCGTGGGCTGGGGTGTGCTGGCCTTACTCATGCCCGGCGACACGCCGCTGTTGCCCGTGTGGTTGGTCATCGTGTGCATGGTGCTGGCGGCCATGTTGGTGAGCGGGCTGTTGGGCGTGTTGATCGAGTGGTTCGCCTACCGGCCACTGCGTAACGCGCAACGCATCGCCCCGCTGATCAGCGCGTTGGGGGTGTCCTTCTTTTTGCAGAATGCGGTGCTGTTGACGATGGGCGCGCGCTACCGCACCTATCGCACCGGCGCGCTCATCCCGCCAGAGTGGGTGCTCCACCTGGGGAACGCCACGATCTCGTTCACGCGCATCCTGGTGATGGTCGTGGCCGCCCTGCTGATGGTGGGCCTGCATTACCTGGTGCGGCGGACGCGGTTGGGCAAGGGGATCCGCGCCGTAGCGCAGGACCGCGAAGCGGCGGCGATGATGGGGATCGATATCGACCGGGTGATCGTCTCCACCTTTTTCATCGGCTCGGCTTTGGGCGGGGCTGCGGGGGTGCTGGTCGGGCTGCTGTTTACGCAGGTCTACCACTATATGGGGTTCACCGCCGGGCTGAAGGGGTTCACCGCCGCCGTGGTCGGGGGGATCGGCAGCATCCCCGGCGCGATGGTGGGGGGCCTCTTGCTGGGCCTGGCGGAGAGCATCGGTGTGGGTTTTGTGTCGCAGCGCTACAAGGACCTGATCGCCTTTGGCGTGCTGATCCTCTTACTCCTGGTGCGGGCGCGCGGCATCGTGGGCGCGCTCGTCAGCGACAAGGTGTAGGCTATGTCTAATAGCATGCGGAGCGGGACGGACGAATGGGCTGCGCAAGAGGCTACGCGGCGCGAGGCGCTAGAGACAGCCAAGGGGCCGCTGGGCCGCTTGCGGCGCGCCTGGAGCGGCGCGGGTACGCGCCGTAGGCTCCTGGCGGCGCTGGCCCTGGCGGCCTTGTTGCCCCTGGTGACGCAGGACAATTACGTCTTGCGCGTGGCCGGGCTGACGGGGCTATACGCTATCCTGGCCTTGGGGCTGAACGTGGTGGCGGGGTTGGCGGGACTACTCGACCTGGGCTACGTGGCGTTTTACGGCCTGGGCGCATACCTCTGCGCCTTGCTGGCGTCGCCGCAGTTCGGCCAGCACTGGCCTTTTCTCTTGCTCTTGCCGCTGGCGGTGCTGGCGGGGCTGCTCTGTGGCGTGGTGTTGGGCGCTCCCTCGCTGCGGCTACGCGGGGATTATTTGGCCATCGTGACCCTGGGCTTTGGGCAGATCGCCAACCTTCTGTTCCTCAACCTGGACCGGCTGGAGCTGCCGTTCCTCGGCCTGGACGCGCCGCTGAATATCACCGGCGGGCCGAACGGGATCATCGACATCGACGACATCGCGCTGTTCGGGCTACGCTTGCAGACCCCGGCACATTACTATTACCTAATCCTGCTCTGCGTGGGGATCGTCTTTCTCGCCGTACACCACCTGGACCGCTCGCGGATCGGGCGGGCGTGGCGGGCCATCCGCGAAGACGAGCTGGCTGCGCAGGCCATGGGCGTGAACACGCGCCGGTTGAAGCTGCTGGCTTTCGCCATCGGGGCGGCCATCGCGGCGGGGGCTGGGGCTCTCCTTGCCGCGTGGCAAGGGGCCGTCTTTCCGCCCAATTTCGATATGAGCCTGGTGATCATCGTCTATGCCATGATGGTGCTGGGCGGCGTGGGTAGCGTGCCGGGAGCGGTGCTCGGCGCAGTCGTGCTGTCGATCCTGCCAGAGATGTTGCGTAGCCCGGAGATCGCGCGGCTGATCTTCTGGGGTGCGCTATTGTGGATTCCGCTGCGCCTCTATGGAAAAAAGCAGTGGGGGCGCGGACTGGCGCTGCTGGGGGGTGTCATCGTCCTGGGGATCGCGCTCAAGCTGGCGCTTAACGCGGTGGCGCCGGGGGCGTTCCAGCAGCCCGCCCTCTCGCCCAGCGCGGCGCGGTCGATCGTGGCGCCGTTCGTGGCGGCGGTCAACGCCTGGATGATCTATCCGCGGCAGGCCAGCGCGGCCGGCAACGTGGCCTTTGTCATCACCACGCTCGCGCTGCTGGCCGTATCGCGGCTCAAGGGCGCCGCGCGCACGGCGCTGTTGATCCCCGCGCTATACGGGTTGGCCTTCACCTGGGAGACGCGCCTCGTAGCGGACCCCAGCGTCACGCGTATGTTGATCCTGGGCGCGCTGCTGGTGCTGATGATGAACCACCGGCCCCAAGGGTTGTTTGGGGAGCGCTGGGTGCAACGGACTTGATTCTGTACCGCGATTTACCCAAATCGCGGGTCTCAGGAAGGGAAGAGGCCGCAATTTAGGCAAATTGCGGCACAAAATCACGACAGACCGATAAAAATGCGCACGTACGATTGTAGAGCTGGCGAGACAGGGAGAGAGAAAGCATGGCCCTACTGGAATTGAGCGGGCTAACCAAGCGATTCGGGGGAACGGTGGCGGTGAGCGAACTCGACCTCCGTGTGGAGGAGGGGGAGATCGTCAGCATCATCGGACCGAACGGCGCGGGCAAGACCACGGTGTTCAACCTAATCAGCGGCCTCTACACACCGGATGGAGGCGAGATGCGCTTTCAAGAGCGCAGCCTGCGAGGGATGGCAGCCCACGAGATCACCCGCCGAGGGATCGCGCGCACGTTCCAGTTGCTACGCATTTTTACCAATATGACGGTTCTGGAGAACGTGATGGTGGGGCAGCACTCGCGGGGCCATGCGGGGGCCTTGGCCGCCATTCTCCGCTTGCCGGGGCAGCGCCGCGAAGAGGAGCACATCCGTGAGCGGGCCATGCAGGCCTTGTCGCTGTTCGAGGATCGCCTCAGCGGGTTCCGCCTGGACCAACTGGCCTACAGCCTGTCCTATGCTAATCGCCGAAGGGTGGAGATCGCCCGCGCGCTGGCCACCGAGCCCAAGCTGCTGCTCCTCGACGAGCCGGCGGCGGGGATGGACCCTCGTGAGACGGTCGAGATGACGGAGATGATCGGCCGCTTGCGCGACAA
>CAYQDH010000074.1:6200-15549 GCA_964416075.1 uncultured Anaerolineales bacterium
CGATATGAAGGTGGTAGAGGGGGTCTCCGACCGCGTGGTGGCGCTGGATTACGGCGTCAAGATCGCGGAGGGGAGCTACCAAGAGGTCGCCTGTAACGAGCAGGTGGTGGAGGCTTACCTGGGGCGGCCGCCCTGCGAGGCCGCGACGGCGCTTGGGGGCCAATCTACCACGGGCCTGGCGGCCAGCTAGGGGAGGGTACATTGGACGTGCAGCGAGAAGGCGAGGGTGCAGCTCTGCTGAGGCTCGATGGGGTGCATACCTTCTATGGCCCGATCTCCATCCTACAGGATATCCATCTCGAGATCAGGCCCGGTGAGATTGTTTGCTTGCTGGGGAGCAACGCCGCAGGCAAAACGACCACGCTAAAGACGATCATGGGCCTCGTCAAGCCCGCGCGGGGGACGATCACCTTCCGAGGCGAGCGCATCGACGGGCTGGCGACCAAAGAGATCGTATCGCGGGGCATCTCCATCGTGCCGGAAAACCGCCGCATCTTTACCCAGATGACGGTGGCCGAAAACCTGGAGATGGGCTGCTACCTGCGCAATGACCGGGCGGAGATCAGGCAGGACATGGAAACGGTGCTGGCGCTGTTCCCCCGGCTCAAGGAGCGCTACCGCCAGGCGGGAGGCACCCTCTCCGGCGGGGAACAGCAGATGCTGGCGATGGGGCGCGCGCTGATGAGCCGCCCGAGCCTGCTACTGATGGACGAGCCATCGATGGGCCTGGCGCCCGTGCTGGTGCAGCGCTCTTTCGAGCTGATCCAGCAGATCAACCGCCAGGGGACCACCATCCTGATGGTGGAGCAGAACGCCAACATGGCGCTCTCCATCGCCCATCGCGGCTATGTTTTGCAGACGGGGCGGCTGGCGTTGGCCGATACGGCGGCCAACCTGCTGCAGAACGAGATGATGCGCAAGGCGTATTTGGGGAGTTAACCACAAAGAGCACCAAGAAAAAAAGAGAGATCAAAACCTTGGTGCCCTTGGTGTCTTTGTGGTTAGTGATTCAAGGGCGTGGAGACGTAGAGTGAAGCGGATTATTGTGCGGGCGGAGCGCTGTAGCGGGTGCCGGGCCTGCCAGGTGGCCTGCGTGGTGCAGCACGAGGGAGTCTTTGGCACCAGCACGGCGCGCCTCCGCGTGGTCAAGGACGAGGCCAGGGGATTGGATGAGCCGCACGTGTGTCGGCTCTGCCGCCGCGCGCCCTGTGTGGCGGCGTGCCCCACGGGAGCGCTGCATAAGGACGAGGCCAGCGGCGCCGTGCAGATCCATGAGGACAAGTGCATCGGCTGTTCCGCCTGTGTGGACGCCTGTCCCTTTGGCATGCCGTTCTTGCATCCCGTGAGCGGCTTGGCCCTGATATGCGACCTATGCGGCGGAGACCCCGCCTGCGTCAAGCGTTGCGCCACCCAGGCGATCATCTACAGTGAGCGAGCTCCTAGCGTTGCCCGAGAGGTGCAAGATAGAGCGGTGAACGATGTTCGGCTATAGCGGCACTGTATTGCGCGTCGACCTGACAGAGGGCACAATTCAGCGCTGCTCCACGGAAGAGCCCCTGGCGCGGGCCTACCTGGGCGGTCGGGGACTCAATATCAAGCGCTTGTGGGACGAGCTGCCGGCCCATACACCGGGCCTCTCCTCGCAGAACGTGCTGGTCTTCGGCGCTGGGCCCCTGGTGGGCACCCTTTTCCCCGGCGGCGCTCGTTTCAACGTCAGCGCCATGTCCCCGCAGACCGGCATCCTGGGCGATGCCAATGCAGGGGGCTTGTTCGCGCCCGAGCTGCGCTATGCGGGCTACGACCAGTTGGTCATCCGCGGGCGAGCGGAACATCCCGTTTACCTGTCGATCTTGGACGACAGGGTGGAGCTGCGCGATGCAACAGGCATATGGGGCAAAGACGTGTGGCAGGCCAGCCAAGCCATTCGCGATGAGTTGGGCGACCCCGATACACAAGTGGCCACCATCGGCCCCGCCGCGGAGAACGGCGTGCTCTTTGCGGGCATCTTTGTGAACCTGAACCGCCCCGCAGCGCGCACCGGCATGGGCGCGGTGATGGCCTCCAAGAACCTGAAGGCGGTGGCTGTGCGCGGCACGGGGACCATCTGCCCGGCGGATATGCCCCACTTTCGGGAGATCATCGCGCGGCTGGACCGGGCCATCTATGCCCACCCCGAGTACGAGATCCGTTGTCGCATGGGCACCACCAAGCTGGTCAGATCGCTGAACAGCATCGGCGGCCTGCCCACGCGCCACTTTCAGCAGGGCCAGTTCGAGCACGCCGACGCGGTGAGCGGCGAGGCGATCGAGGCGCGATTCAAGGTCAAGAGCAAGGCCTGCTTTGCCTGCACCATCCCCTGCAGTCGTTACCTGCGCATCGACGATCCCCGCTTCCCCGATCTGCACCTGGAGGGGCCAGAGTACGAGCCGCTGGCGGGCTTTACCGCGCGGGTGGGCAACGGCGACCTGGCGCTGGGACTCAAGTGCGTGGACTTGGCCAACCGCTACGGCATGGACGCCATCTCGCTGAGCGAGGTCATCGCCTGGGCCATGGAGTGCACCCAGCGAGGGCTCCTCTCGGCGGCGGAGACCGACGGGCTGGATCTTTCCTGGGGCAATGGGGAAGCGATCCTGGCCCTCATTCACAAGGTGGCCCGGCGAGAAGGGTTCGGCGACACGCTGGCCGATGGGGTGAGAGCGGCAGCGGAGAAGCTGGGGCGGGGGGCCGAGCTGGCCATGCATAGCAAGGGGCTGGAGATCTTCCAGGCTGACGTGCGGACCATCAAGGCCTACGGGCTGGGCAACGCCGTATCCAGCCGGGGCGCCGATCACCTGCGGTCCGAGCCGTGGTTCGAGTTCTCCAACGATCCGCAGGAGGGCATACGCCGCTATGGCATCCCCGAGACGGCCTACCGCCTGGCCAGCAAGGGCAAGGGGCTGGTGGTGAAGCATTTCGAAGAGATGGCGGCCATCTCCGACGCCCTGGGGGTGTGCAAGAATACCTATAACAACATGGAAGTGCTCGATTGGGAGGAGACGGCTGAGCTGCTCAGAGCCACGACGGGCTGGGAGATCGACGGGGAGGAGGTGCGGCGCATCGGCGAGCGCATCGTCACCCTGGAGCGGCTGTTCATCGCCCGCGAGGGGGTCGATCGCCGGGCCGATACGTTGCCCCAGCGCTTTGTGGCGGAGCCATTGGTGGATGGCGGCGAGAGCACGGGGGCAACGATCGAGCTGGAGACGATGCTGGACGAGTATTATACCGCCCGTGGATGGGATGTGCGGACCGGCTTGCCGACGCGCGAAAAGCTGGACGAGTTGGGACTGAGCGAAAAAGCGCCTGACGGCGCCACTACGAACGAACAACACGCCTGATGGCGATACCCGAGGAGAGAACTGATGTACGAAGTTAAGGTAGTGGTTAGCAAAGTGCTGGGCAAGTGCACGGCTCATCCCCCCATGAAGCCGGGGGATTACATCACTGTGCGCGACGGCGATATCCGCATCCCCGAGGGAGGTTACATCTGCCTGTGGGCGCTGCAGAGCATGATGCCGGTGCTGGTGTTGAAAGAGCGCAAGAGCGGAGAGAGCCAGGATGAGGATTGGGTGTGGCGCGTCAACCACGTGCAGTGCCCCGATCCGGACGGCCGGGTGATCTATCGCATGGTGCGCTCGGACCAAGAAGTGGATGTGCCGCCCTTTCGGCCCCTGCCCCCCGCAGCTGAGGCCGTGGCGCGTCCCGCCGGCGGCCTCAGCGACCTGCGCGTGGTGGTAGAGGAGGTGCAGGGCAAGTGCACCTCGGGGATGCGGTCGGGCGACTATTTCATGCTGCGCAGCGGGCGCATCTACATCCCGGCGGACCGCCACTTTTGCCTGTATGCCCTGCAAGCGGCGCTCCCCTTGCTCACGGCCAAGCAGCGCGCCCACACCGAGGGGGATTTCTTGATGCGAGAGACCCGCGTGCTCTGCCCCGACCCGGCCGGGAATGTGATCCTGCGCATCGAGCGTTAGCCCGCCTTCGCTGGGCATGTTTCCGTCATCCTGGAGGTGATCTGATGACCCAAAGGCAAAATCTGATCATCGATGGTCATGCTGTAGATCTAGAGCAACTGAAGCAATGGCACGTCAAGCCCACACCCTTTACCCCGGGAGAACCGCTCTTTTGGGATGATCCCCATATTTCCGCCCAGATGCTGGCCGCCCACCTTGATCCTAACACCGAGGCAGCTAGTCGGAATCCGGAGACCATCGAGCGATCGGTGGCCTGGATCGTGAGTACGCTCGGCTTGCGTCCGGGTGATCAGCTACTTGATTTGGGTTGTGGACCGGGCCTGTATACGGCCCGATTGGCCCAATGGGGACTCAACGTGACCGGGGTCGATTACTCGCGCCGTTCGATCGACTATGCGACCCACTACGCGCGAGAGCATGGATTGGATATCCGCTATCGGTATGAGAACTATCTCGACCTAGCCGATCGACAGCTTTACGACGCGGCGTTGTTGATCTATGGTGATTTTTGCCCTTTAGATCCTGCCCAGCGGAGCCAGTTACTGCGGAATGTACGGCGCGCCATCAAGCCTGGGGGGTACTTTGTGCTCGATGTTACCACCCGCAAGCATCGGAAGCGTCATGAAAGCACCAACGGCTGGTATGTCGTGGAAAGCGGCTTTTGGAAGCCGGGGCCGCACTTGGTCTTGGAAACGGGCTTTGATTACCCCGATCAAGCGATCTATGTGAACCAACAGATTGTGGTGGAAGCAGATGGGCACCTCTCCCTGTACCGGCAGTGGTTCCAGGACTATACCCGTGAAACCATCACGCGGGAATTGGAGGCGGGCGGCTTTGCCGTCCGCAGCGTGTGGAACGACCTGATGGGCACTGCCTACACGGACGATACCGAATGGATTGGGCTGGTAACGCAAACAGACGTGGCTGGTTTGGGATAGGGAGGCGCACAATGCAGCTTTCGCCGCTTGCGCGGTTGATGTACGAGGAGATTTGCACGCTGCCGGTGGTGGACGCGCATGAGCATCTACCGGCGGAAGCGGATTACTTGGCCAAGCAGTATTCGGGCCTCAATATGTTCGCGGGTGGGTATATCTGGCACGACCTGGAATCGGCGGGGCTGTCGCCCGCGTTCAAGGCGACGATGCGCGACGGCGGGTACCAACCGGTGGAGGCGTGGTGGCCTGTGATTCGGCCCTGTTGGGAGCAGGTCAGGTACGGCTCGTACGCGCGGGCGTTGCGCATCACCGTGCGCGACATGTGGGGCCTGGAGGATATAAACGACGCCACCATCAGTGAGATTGTGGCGCGCGTGCGGGCCGACAACACGCCGGGGCTGTACCGGCGGGTGCTGCAAGAGCGCTGCGGCATACGCACATCGATCACCAATGTGGATCAGGCGGGGTTTCCCAACGATCCGGGGCTGCGGGGGATCGTGTGGCTGCTCAGGCTGCAGAACCTGCCCGACGCGGGCGGGGGCGAGATCATCGCGGCCTTGGAAAGGCGAGCGGGGCACGCCCTGGCCACGCTGGATGAGCTGATCGAGACGGCCCAGACCTGGCTGCGCGCCGAGCTGGCCGAGGGGGCGATGGGGTTCAAGATGTTTGTCGGCGAGTATGGGGCGCCCGATGCCTTGGCGGCCGAGCGCGCTTTCCAGGAGGCCCGGCGAGATGCGGATCCGGCCAAGCCGGCGCCGGAATTGCGCGATTACCTGTTTGACAAGTGCCTGGACGTGGCCGCCGAAGCCGGTGTGCCCGTGGCCGTCCACGCCGGCTATTGGGGCGATTTCCGCAAGCTGGACCCGGGGCGCATCTTTTCCTATGCCTTACGGCGGCGCGACGTGCGGTTCGACCTCTTTCATTTGGGGATGCCGATGGTGCACGTGGCGTCGTTCATCGGCAAAGTGCTGCCCAACGTCTCGCTGAACCTGACATGGTGCCCCGTCATCTCCCAGACGCTCACTCTGCGCGCGCTGGACGAGTTGCTAGACCTGGTGCCCCTGAACAAGGTAACGGCCTTTGGCGGGGACTATCGCGTGGCGGTGCACAAGGTGTATGGTCACCTGGTCATGGCGCGGGAGGTGGTCGCGGCCGCGCTGGCCGAGCGCGTGCAGGCAGGGGATTTTGACCGGGGCGAAGCGCTGCGCATCGCGCGGCTGTGGCTGCATGATAATCCGGCGCGCATCTACAAACTCGACTGAAGTGAACGGCCTACGGGTCGGGCCATTCTAGGGCGACAACTTCTCACAGGCGCCCTTGAGGACTGGTGCAGGGCGCCGTCACTAGTGTGATTGCCCCGGCACATCCACAAGTGCTGAGTGAATTCCCGTCGTACATCTGCCGCGGTATAATGCGCGCCACCAATACTCCCTCAGGAGGCGCGCGATGGGCATCTTTTACCGTCCGGACGATGGCGTGGCTGCCGATTTCATCCCCTTCTACTGGCAGGGGAACTACCATCTCTTTTACCTCAAGGATTACCGCGACATCGCCGGCCACGGCGAGGGCACGCCCTACTGGCACATCGTGACGCGCGACTTTGTCCATTTCGAGGATTGGGGAGAAGCTCTAGCGCGCGGTTCCCAGGATGCGCAGGACCTCATGGTCTCCACGGGATGCGTGCTCGAGCACGAGGGCACATTCCACATCTTTTACACCGGCCAGAACCACCACTTTTCCGCCATCGGGCGGCCCACGCAGGGCGGGATGCACGCCACCAGCCGAGATCTGCGCAGCTGGACCAAGGAGGACGAGCCCATCTTTTACGCGCCCACGGACCGCTACGAAAAAGACGATTGGCGCGATCCGTTCGTGTTCTGGAACGAGGAGGCCGGGGAGTATTGGATGCTCCTGGCGGCGCGTGTAAAGGGCGGGCCCAGCCGCCTGCGCGGCTGCACGGCGCTAGCCGCCAGCCAAGACCTGGTCCATTGGGAGGTGCGCCCCACCTTTTGGGCGCCGGACCTCTATTATACCCACGAATGTCCTGACCTCTTTCGCATCGGGGAGTGGTGGTACCTGGTCTACTCCACCTTTAGCGAGCGCAGTGTGACCCACTATCGCATGAGCCGCAGCCTGCAGGGTCCCTGGCTGGCCCCGGCGAACGACACGTTCGATGGGCGGGCCTTTTACGCCGCCAAGAGCGCCAGCGATGGCGCCGCCAAGAGCGCTAGCGTTGGCGCCGCCAAAAGCACCAGCGGCGATGACGGTCGCCGTTACATGTTCGGCTGGCTGCCCACGCGCGAAGGGGAGACGGATAGCGGCAAATGGCAGTGGGGCGGTGAGCTGGTGGTGCACGAGGTGGTGCAACGCGCCGACGGCACTTTGGCCGTGCGCCCGCCGGAGACGGTCCTGGCTGCCTTTGAACGCACTGTGGCGCTCGATATACCGCGCACGATCCTTGGCCTGTGGCGAGCCGAGGACGATGGAAGCCTGGCCACCTCAGCCGTGGGCCGAAATGCGGTTATCTCGTTGGGGCAGATGCCCGAGGAATGCCTGATCGAGACGCGCGTGATCTATCAGGGCAGTGCAGGCTGCTACGGCCTGTTCTTGCGCGCCGATGCTACCTACGACGCCTACTACCAGGTGCGGCTGGAGCCGGCCAACCAGCGCATGGTGATCGACCGCTGGCCCCGGCCCGGCGACGAGCCGTTCATGCTGGAGCGACCTCTGGCACTGAAAGAAGGCCAACCCATAGCGCTGAAGGTGATCGCCAGCGGCACGAACCTGGTGGTCTATGCCAGCAACGACGGGCAGGAGTGGACGGCGCTCTCCTGCCGCATGTATGACCATCGGAGCGGGGAATGGGGGCTGTTTGTGAGCGAGGGGCGGGCGCGCTTTGCAGCGCCACAAGTAAAGGGCGGGGGCATAGATCGGGCCTACCGGGAAACGCGATCGTTATGACTTTGACATACTAACGGCTCCGGACTATGCTGGGTAATCATTTTCGCACTTTTGGCCCGCGCGTTCCGTCCCACGGCCAAGAGCCAGGAGCCAACAGGTTTTGCCTACTTGGAAGCGTAATCTCTACGTCCTGTGTGTTGTCCAACTCCTCACACTGACCGGATTCTCGGCCTACGGATCCTTCATTGCCTACTATGTGCAGGAGCTAGGAGCCAGCACTTTTGCCGAGGCCACCTCGTGGATGGCCGCCTTTCAGACGGGCGGGGGGATCGCCATGATGGTGGCGGCGCCGGTGTGGGGAACCCTGGCCGACCGCTACGGCCGCAAGATGATGCTGATCCGGGCCACGGGTGCCGGGTGCATCCTGGCTTTTCTGATGAGTATCGCCCAGACCCCCATGCAGCTCACTATCATCCGGGTCGCGCAGGGCGCCTTTTGCGGAACTGTGTCGGCGGCCATGACCATGGTGGCCACAGGGACTCCCGAAGAGCACCTGGGCTCCAGTATGGGCCTCATGCAGATGGTGCAGTTTATCTCCGGGGCGACCGGGCCCGTGTTGGGCGGGCTGGCTGCCGATGCGCTGGGGTATCGCGCCGTCTTTCCTCTGTCCTCGGCGCTGATGGCCGTCTCAGTAGTGCTGCTGGTGGCCCTGGTGCGCGAGCGCTTTGTAGCGCCGAAACGGCAAGCACCGGCCGAGCGGGGCCAACCCAGGCCTCGCGCTCCCTCCGTTCTGACGCGCAACAGTGGATCCCTCCTGCTGGCCATGACCACGATGAGCTTTGCCATGGCCGTGCTGATGCCCATTATTTCGCTGTATATCCAGGCCCTTAATCCCGACGAGGCCCACCTGGCCACCCTGGCCGGAGCCGTTAGCTCGGTGGCTGCGGTCACCTCGTCACTGGCTGCGGTCGCGGTGGGCAGAATGGGCGACAAACTGGGGCAAAAGACCATCCTCCTGGTCTGTAGTGTGGGCGTGGCGCTCATCCATATACCCCAGGCCTTTGTGAGTAATGCCATGCAACTCGTGGTGTTGCGCGCCATCCAGGGGTTGTTCATCGGGGGGATGATGCCCACGACCAATGCCTTGCTGGCCAAGAGCACACACCCCTCCAAGCGGGGCACAATCTTTGGGCTTTCTACCAGCGTACAATCGGGCGGCAGTGCGGTGGGGCCTGTGGTTGGCGCCGCGGCGGGGAATGCCTGGGGAATGCCCAGCGTGTTCCTGATTACGGCGGGGACGTTTGTGCTCGTGGCCGCGATGGTGGCCAAGATGGTGCGACCGCAGCCGGTTGTTGCAGCAGAAGAGGCGCCCGCGCCGGCAGCGGTTCGTAGCTAGGGATGGCCCCTGAGACAAAACGGGCGACGAGGCGCGGCCCCTGTGGCCGCGCCTCGTTGTATCCATAGTCTAGAGCACGCCAAAGACCTTGTAGACTTCGTCGATAG
>CAYQDH010000075.1:0-15549 GCA_964416075.1 uncultured Anaerolineales bacterium
GACTTCGCGCAGACCGAGTACCCGGCGCCGCTCAACCCGTTTGCCGTGCCGGCAGGCGTGCCGCGCGACACGGCGGTCAGCCAGGTGATGGGCTTGCTCAAGAAAATCTACGCCGAGGACTGGAGCCGCACGCGGATGGAGAACGTGCTCTACAGCGCGCTGGTGGCGCTGATGGATGAGCCGCACGCCACGCCGCGCGACATCTCCCGCATCATGATGGACGCCGAGTACCGCGCCGAGCTTTTACAGCGCGTCCGCGACCCGGTCGCGCTGGAGTACTGGTGGGATGAGTATGACCGGATGAGCGAGGCGCTGCAGGCGCAGGTGGCACCCCTCAAGGCCGAGCGCCTGCGGTGGCAGGGGGAGAGCCACCGCCTGACCTTCGAGAGCGCCATCGCCCCGGAGGACGGCGAGGGCGAAGCCGCGCGCGTCGCGTTGGGCGCCGCCCAAAAGACCTTGGCCGACCTGCAGGCGCAGATCGCCCCTCTGCAGGCGGAGATCGACCGCCTGGGCCGCCAGTTCTGGGTGAGCAAGGCGCAGGTGAAGGCCAACAAGTACGACCTCTCGGCCAGCCGGTACAGGCAGGTGGCGCAGGACGAGGCCTTCTACGAGTCGCCGCAGGTGACGATGGCGCGGCTGCTGGAGTTGGAGCAGGTGATGAAAGCCGAGATCCAGGGGATCGAGGAGCTGCTCAAGTGAGAAGCGTTCCTCTGGGGACGATCTGCGACATTAACCCTGCCAAGCCCAGGAATCTGAACCCTGAGAGCTTGTGCTCCTTTGTTCCGATGGAATATGTAGACGACCGATCTGGGACCATCACCGATAGGGCGACGCGGCGAGTAGCCGAGGTGGAATCTGGCTACACCTCCTTCCAGGACGGCGACGTCCTCTTCGCTAAAATCACCCCCTGCATGGAGAATGGCAAGTGTGCCATCGCCAGGAATCTGCTCGGCGGCATTGGGTTTGGCTCTACCGAGTTTCATGTGCTGCGGGCGAAACCAGCGACCATTCCTGCCTGGGTGTACTATTACCTGCGTCAGGATAGCACGCGGCGGGAGGCCGCGCGGCACATGACCGGTTCGGCTGGCCAGAAGCGTGTCCCGAGCAGATTCCTGGATGAAACGATTATTCCCCTTCCCCCGCTCCCCGAGCAGCAGCGCATCGCCGGGATCCTGGCGCGGGCGGACCGCTTGCGCCGGCTGCGCCGCTACGCCCTGGAGCTGAGCGAGGGGATTCTGCAGGCGGTGTTTGTGGAGATGTTTGGCGCCGAGCTAGAGTACAAAGGTGCGACTGTCCCGCTGGGAGAGTTGGTTACCATTACAGGCGGAGGAACGCCCTCCCGCGACATTGCCAGGTATTACGAGGGGCCTATCCCCTGGCTTACCTCAAAGGATATGCGCGGCGACTACATCCTTGATACGCAGGAGCACATTACTGAGGAAGCCATCAGAAAGAGCGCGGCTAAACTCGTACCGGCAGGCTCAATCCTGGTGGTCGTCAAGAGCAAGGTCCTCATGCACACTTTGCCGGTCGCTGTTGCACGAGTGCCGCTTTGCCACGGACAGGATATCAAGTCGATCCAATGCTCAGAGAAGGTGGACTCACTTTTTGCCGTTCAGGTTCTCAAGTACCACGAGCCGAGGCTGCTACTCCAAGCTCGTGGCGCGAATACTGAGGGCTTGACCCTTCCGATGCTTCGGGAGCTCCCGGTACCCAACGTGTCCTTGCAACGCCAAAGGGAGTTTTCCCAGGTTGTCCGGAAACATGAGCGTCTGCGCGCCCAGCAGCGGGAAGCGGAGCGGCAGGCAGAGCACCTGTTTCAGACGTTGTTGGGGCGGGCGTTTCGGGGGGAACTATGAAGGCAAACAGAAGATCGTCTCACCGTTCCACAGGAGCCCTCGCGAGAACAGTCGTGGGTGTCCTTGCCCGCTCTGGAAAACTCTCAGGGCAATCGGACAAATCTACCCACGCAGGCAAGAAACCTGCTCCACCTTTCGGTGGAGTGGTGGCGTTTGTTTCGGCTATTGCTGACTTGCTAGCCCGCTATACGAAAATCTCCGCGGCCGTCGTCGGGCTGGTATATGGCATCGGCTTTCTGGTCACCGCATCACGTATGGCCGAGTATGATATCCCGGTCAGCACATTGATCAGTGCCCAGTACTTGATGGCTGGCCTTTTTCCCAGCGCGATGCTCTGTCTAACAGCGTTCGTGGCCTTTTGGGGATTTCGGTACAGGAATACAGATGGTCTTGGACCACCTTGGACGATTTTTGTTCTGTTTACTCCGGTAGTGGTTGCCAGTTTCTGGGCCATGAGGGTCCGCGATGCCGGGGGAGTTCCCTCCGAGGAGTTGGCTGCACTGACAGAGAAGCTTGTTATGCGCGGGCCGTTCTGGATGATTCCGCTGGGCTTACTTATGTTATGGGTGTTTATCGTGGCTGTCAGAAGCGCCTATCTCAGATGGCGTGAGTTTCGGCTGAACCACGGAGGCGGTTGTCTACGTCTGCTCGGCGCAGTCGGGCGCGATGGCCTTGTAGCGATCGTCCTGTATCTTTTGGCTCTGGAAATGCTTGTGCTCGCTTCACTCTCTTTTGTTTCCACCATCAGAAACGTTTACCTGAGCCTGCCCCAAGCCTATGGTGGAGGCAAGCCGATCCTGGTGGAGATGTATGTAGATGGCGAGAAAGCGCCGCCCGAATTGCTGAGACCCACACCTGGCATCGCGGCGCCCAAGCCCGGGAAAACTGTGCCTTTGCTCCTTTTGTTGCGCACATCCGATTACTATGTGGTTACGCCATCGCAGCCGCCGAATCAGCCTGTCTGGACCCTGGCTGCCGACACTGTATATGGCATCACAAGAGTCCAGTAGGGGTTGAGAGCGAGCTGTAGGGCGGCGCTGGCCTCTGGCTCGTATGGTGATACTGAGGGGAAGGGAGCTCCATATGATGGGCTGCCGGTCCGATGATGCACCGGTTAAGGCCAGGGGCACACAAATGCATCAATAGGAGATTTGGCCATACTGATTATTCATCCTTTAGGTGAATAAATCTGATTGACACTTGAGCATATCACTGCTATAATGGGGGTAGAGTTTGCGTTTCCGCTTCAAGACCAAGAAACTCTGTAGCCTCTACACTACACAAAAAGGGGCTGCCGATTACCCGGCTGAGGTAGTCGCGTCTTTTTTTCGTGTCATGTCCATTATCTACTCCGCTTCAGATGAAAGCGACTTCTACCAGTTCAAGCAATTGCACTATGAAAAGCTCAAGGGCCAGAAATCTCGGCCAGAGAAGCGATCCATGCGTTTGCATGGGCGCTGGCGCCTGATCCTCTGCATCGAAACGGATGAGCACGGGAAAGAGGTATTGGTCTTGGAGATCAGCAATCATTACGAGTGAGGAACCCTATGACTGACCCACTCATTCCTGCTGTCATCGTGTCCCCTGGAGAGATCCTTCGGGCAGAGCTCGAAGCTCGCGAGATGACCCAGAAAGACCTGGCCATGATCATGGGCCGGCCCGAGCAGATGATCAGCGAGATCATCAACGCCAAAAAGCAGATCACCCCCGACACGGCCATCGACCTGGAACAGGCCCTGGGCATCTCGGCGCAGTTCTGGCTCAACCTGGAATCGGCGTACCAACTGCATCTCGCCCAGCACCACGCGCGCGACGAGGCCATCGCCCGGCGGGCGCGGCTGTTCTCGCTCTTGCCGCTGAAAAAGATGGCCCGGCGCGGCTGGCTGGATCTGTCGGGTCCCGCGGACGAGATCGAGCACGTTGTGGAGCGCTTCCTAGGGCTCAGTCCCCTGGACCAGGAACCGGCGCTGGCCACCCGTTTCCGTTACTCGACGATAAGAGAGCCCCATATGCTCGCCCTTCTTGCCTGGGTGCGGCGAGTAGAACAACTGGCGGGGCAACCGGTGGCAGGTTCTTTTTCAAAGGATGGCCTGCAAGGGGGTATTGCCGATCTGCTTCGTTGCGCGGCGCGGGCCGAGGATGTGGCTCGAGTGCCCGCGATGCTCGACGCCCTGGGTGTGCAGATGGTCGTCTTGCCGCACCTGGGCCACACCTATCTGGACGGGGCAGCCTGTTTGGTTGCCGGTCATCCGGTCTTGGCCATGACCTTGCGCCACGACCGCGTCGACTCGTTTTGGTTCACACTGCTACACGAAATCGCCCATCTGTTGGAGGACGATGCTCCTTCCTACCTCGATGTGCTGCCCTCCCCTGGAGATGGAAATGGAGCAACGGGCTCGGAAGCGTGGAGCGCGGAAGAAGCATCAGCCAATCGTCGCGCGACCGATTGGCTGACGCCTCCGCAGGCATGGGCCGATTTCGTCGAGGAGACAGAGCCCTATTTCAGTCTGGAGCGTATCGAGGCCTTTGCTCAATCGCTGGGCCGTCACCCGGGCATCATACTGGGCCGCCTCATGCACGACCAGAAGGTCAAATTCAGCCATCTGCGCCGCTTGTTGGTCAAGGTTTCTCCCTATCTGGAGGGGCAGATCGCCGCCTGATTCAGGATACCCCCACGGGTGAGCGAAACGCCGCGACAGGCGCTGAATGAGTTGCTCACCTGGCGTCTGACTGGTTGAATGGGGTGGCCAAACCGGAAAGGTGGCACCTAGCGGCTAGTAGCCTCTCCGGGGATGCGCCGGAGGTGGAGGGGGCGTTCCTGTCGAACCAGGATGTGCGGGAACCCTGCTTCGGGCAGCCGGGCTCGGACGCGCTGATCCATTCCTCCCTTCACTACCGCGACCTGGTCCTCTCGATCTTCCGGCTGCGGGCGAGGTGACGGGTGGAGCCGTGCGTAACGCGCAAGGGCCTGCTTGGCCCGGCCTAGGGCAGAGGAATCGCGCAGGCCAAGCCAGGCGCAGAGGCTGATATTGGCCCAGGCGGCGGTAACCGCTGGCGCCGGACGAGCTTCGGCACAAGGAAGGGCGGTGCCGAGGTTGCTGGTGGGCAGGGCTGCGCAAAGGTCGCTCGGAGCGTCGCCTGAACGATAGAGGCTAGAGGGTCTGATCTAGGGCGCGGGGATCCTTCCCTTCGGTCAGGATGACAATTGTGCGGCCTTGGCTGGTGCATAAATGCCCTAGCGAGAGACGTTCTCCAGCAGCAAGACGAACATCTTGCCGCCCAGGGCGTTGCGCGGGCTAGCGTGCCAGGGCTTGGCGATGATGTCGGGGCGGCCGTGGCCCAGGATGTCGCCCACCACGGGCTCGTGCCCGCCCAGGTTGGCATCGAGGATGACATGCTCTTGCCAGGCGCCGCCCCGGCCGTCCAGGTTCTCCCAGATGTAATAGCGCGGGTTGCGCTCCCCGGGTACGGCTTCCATCTCGCAAGCAAAGAGGTCCAGGTCGCCGTCGCCGTCCAGATCGCCCACGTAGAGGCCGTGATAGGCGCCGCGACGCACGGGGTCGCCGTTGGGCACCTCGTGGCGCACCCAACGCAGCCCCGTGCCCTCTACGTTCTCCATCCACCAGATCGCGCCGCCGGGGATCTCGTTATCGGCGTAGACGATGTCGTTGAAGCCATCGCGGTCCATGTCGCACACCGTGCAGGAGGTGGCGTTGAAGGCGAAATAGGGCTGGAAGTCGGGCGGCGGGGGCGTGTTGGGGCCGATATAGTGCTCCACCCATTCCGTGCCATCGCCACGCACGTTCTCGAACCACACATCGGTGCGCACGATATCCAGGTCGCCGTCGCCGTCCAGGTCGCCGATGGCCAGCCCGGCATGCACACCGGGGCCCACGTCGTGGCGTAGCCAGGGCGCTGCGGGGTCGGGCGGGATCTTGTACCAGCGCAGGTGGGTGCGGTCGGATAGAGTGATCACCTCGGGTCGGCCATCGCCATCGATATCGGCCAGGCGCAGGTCGTGCACAGCAGCCAGGTCCGGGTCGAAGACGATACGCTCGAAGGGCTGGTCGGGGCGGCGGCTATTGCGGTACCAGGCCCCGCCGGCCACAAAGTCGATCCAGCCGTCGCCATCCACATCCAGCGCGGCCCCGCCCACGTCCGAGGGGGAGCGCTCCCCCAGCAAGTGACGAGTCCACTGCTCCGGCGTATGACGCTTGTACCAGTAAATCGCGCCGCCCTGCTCGCCCACGGTGTACTCGAGTTGGCCGTCGTTATCCAGGTCGGCCAGAGTGGTCTGGGCATAGCTGGGCTCGGGGGAGAGCTCTGTGTCGATCAGATGGGGAATGAACTTGAACTTCATTGCTGTCACACTCCTCGTCGCATCGCTCGACTGATCCGCATTGGTATGGCTGCCGACGCAAGAGCCCGCGTCGACAGGACCTATCTGTGCATCGTACCCCCGGTTTGTCCCTTTCGTCAAGTGAAAGAGGGTCGGAGAGTCTTGCCCGGGGTGGCCAACCATGCTATCATAATCAACACAGCAATGGTTTTCGGGAAGGAGGCTTGAGCAGCGCATGACTACCCCTCCCCCCTTGCAGGGGGCCGATCGCCTCGCCTTTCTGTACCGCATCGGGAGAGCCTTTAGCTCGACGCTCGACCTCGACCGGGTGCTGGATATCGTGATGGATGAGGTGTTGCTGGCCGTGCACGCCGAGCGAGGGTTCGTCGTTCTCCGTGAGGAGGATGGACAACTCGTCTTTCGCGCCGCGCGTGGGCTGGATCAGCAGACTATCGATGACCCGGCTTTCCAGGTTTCGCGCAGTGTGGTGGAGAGGGTGATGAACGAGGGCGCTCCGCAGTGGACCAGCGATGCCCAGAACGACGACTGGCTGCGCGCTCGCACCAGCGTGGTCATCTTGGGCCTGCGATCGATCCTCTGCGTGCCATTGCAGGCACAGGGGCGCTCGCTGGGGGTGATCTATGTGGACAACCGCCTGCAGGCGGGCCTCTTTAGCGCGGAGGACCTGGAGCTGCTCACCGCGATCGCGACCACCGCGGCGGCGGCCATCGAGAACGCTCGCCTGTACAAAGTGGCGGTGCAGGCTGGGCGCATGGAGCGCGAGCTCCAGGTGGCTCGCGAGGTCCAAACGAGCTTTCTGCCGCGCTACACGCCCCAGGTCACTGGGTGGGAATTCGCGGCGGTGTGGCAGCCCGCGCGCGAGGTGGCCGGCGACTTTTACGATTTCATCCCCATCCGCCCGGCGCCCCGCGTGGAGCCCCCCCTGGGGAGCGCCGCTCCGGCGGGTCCCCCGCAAGCCGCTGCGCCGCGCCTGGGGATCGTCATCGCCGATGTGTCGGACAAGGGGATGCCCGCCGCGCTGTTCATGGTCTTGTCGCGCAGCACCGTGCGGGCCAGCGTCGCCCAAGGGCTGCCCCCTCGCGAGGGGATCACCCAGGCAAATCGCCTGATCTGCGCCGATGCCGATAGCGGGATGTTCGTCAGCCTGTTCTATGGGCAGCTCGATCCCGCCTCGGGGGAGCTGACCTACGTCAATGCGGGGCACAACCCGCCGCTGCTCTTGCGCGGCGAAATATGCGCGGCACCTGATGAGGGGCTATGTCCGCTGGCGGAGGCGTTTACCGAGCTGACCCGCACCGGTATGGTGCTGGGGATCGAGGAGACGGCGCCCTACGACGAGGCTCGGGTGTGCCTCGGTTCGGGAGATCTGCTGGTGCTTTACACCGATGGCCTCACCGAGATGATCGATGCTCAGGAGCAGGAATTCGGCCTGGAGCGCCTGAAGCGCCTTATCCTCGACCATCGCGCCGCCCCCGCGGCCGAGCTGGCCTCGGTGCTGACCCAGGCTGTGACGACCTGGGCCGGATCCTCGCCCCCTGACGCCGACTCTGCGCCTCATTCCGTCACTACCCATGACGTCT
This sequence comes from uncultured Anaerolineales bacterium, assembly GCA_964416075.1. Taxonomy (GTDB): domain Bacteria; phylum Chloroflexota; class Anaerolineae; order UBA1429; family UBA1429; genus CAYQDH01. The sequence continues at coordinate 7,800 of CAYQDH010000075.1, forward strand.
ACCAGGGTCGGCAATTTGGGCAAATTGCCGTACAGGAATGTCATTCGGTCCCAGATGGCGTTGCGGCGCCATGGGCGACTACCTATGACATAGGCCGCGATTTTCCCGTCCTGCTGGACGGGCGAAAATCACGGTACAGAACTGTCAAGCGGGCACAAATGGGCGGCAGTCCACCGGGTACTCTCCACGACGATGTCACCGTGGTGGTGATCAAGCGTTCTTGATGCAACACTCTCATAGCTCAACCTTCGTAGAGAGTGGAGAGCAAGCGCTGTTACCAGCGTTTGCGGCCCGCGCCGTGGCCTGACGGCACAGACTCCCGCCCAGGATGGTTTTCGGGTTCGATAGCCCAGGGCGCGTTGGGGAGACATGGCATGGACTCTCTCGCAAGCGATCGAGGCGATGGCAATAGCTCGCCGAACCAGGTTCCCCCGATCGGTTCCTGCCTGGATGGCCGGTATCGTCTCGATGCCGAACTGGGCCGGGGCGGCCTGGGGGTCGTTTATCGCGCCCACGACATGCTGCTGGAGCGCGATGTGGCGATCAAGGTGTTGGTGGCCGCCGCACTGAGCCATGAGGGCCGGGCGCGCCTCCTGCGCGAGGCGCAGGCCGCGGCCAGGCTCCATCACCCCAACATCATCGCCGTGTACGATGCCCGCGAGCCCGAGAGTGGCGCACTCAGCGGAGGGGCCTACATCGTCATGGAGCTGGCGGAGGGCCAGACACTCCAGGATTGCGCCTCCCGCTCGATATCCGAGATATTGCGCGGCTCGCAACAGGTCTGTGCTGCGCTGGAACACGCTCATGCCCACGGGATCATCCACCGAGACCTCAAGCCGGGGAATATCATGATCACCCCGGATGGCACGGCCAAGCTGATGGATTTCGGACTGGCAAGCACCCCTGACGCACTACGCTTGGCCACGGACGGCGCGCTGGTGGGCACCATCGCCTACCTGGCGCCGGAGCTGATCCAGGGCCACCCCGCCAGCCCGCAGTCGGACCTTTACGCCCTGGGGGTGATCCTCTACGAATGCACCACCGGCAGGCTCCCCTTTAGCGGGGAGAATATGATGCAGGTGCTCTCGCAACACTTGAACGCTACGGTGGTTCCTCCCAGCACGCACAATCCCACAATTCCGCCCGCCTTCGAGTCGCTGATCCTGCGCCTGCTGAGCAAGCGCCCGCAGGAGCGCCCCGCGTCGGCCACGGAAGTGCTGCAACAGCTGGTGAATATCGCTGCGCGGCCCACGATGGCCCGCGCGGGCAACGAGGGTGAGCGCTCTCTGCTCGATCGGCTGGTGCGCGGGCGCATGGTGGGTCGCGAGCGCGAGATGGAGCAGGCGCGGGCGCTCTGGCAGGAGGCCATCTCTGGTGCGGAAGGCGACCGCGTGTTGCTGATCAGCGGCGAGCCGGGGGTGGGCAAAACGCGCCTGGCTCGCGAGTTAGCCACCCTGGCACGGGTGTCTCACGCTGCCGTGATCGGAGGAGAGTGTTATGCGGAGGGCGGCGCACCGTATGCGCCCCTGGGGCAGGCCATCCAATCTGCCTTTGGCTCGCCTCCCCTTCTGTCCAGCCCCCCGCACCACACGATCTTGGCTGACCTGCTCACGCTGGCGCCCTCGCTGCGCGCCCGCTTCCCTGATGTGCCGCCCAATCCCCCGCTGGGAGCGCAGGCCGAGCAACAGCGCCTGTACGAAAGCCTGACCCAGTTCTGTCTAGAGATCGCGCCCTTGCTGTTGGTTGTGGAGGATGTGCACTGGGCCGATGGCGGCACTTGTGCCATTCTGCGTCACCTAGCCCGCCGAGTGCGGGCGTTGCGGGCGCCCCTGTTGATCGTGCTCACCTACCGCGAGGTGGAACTCGATAGCTCTCGCGCTCTGAAGGATATGTTGCACGACTTGACCCGCGAGCGGCTGGCTACGCGCATCAAGGTAGCGCGGTTGAGCCGCGAGGCCACGGGCGAGATGCTGGCAGCCATCTTTGCCGAGGAGGTCCCGCCCGAGTTCCTGGACGGTATCTATCGCGAGACAGAGGGCAACCCCTTTTATGTGGAAGAGGTGTGCAAGGCGCTGGTCGAGGGCACCGCGCCCAGTGGGGACCTCGACGAGCCGGACAGCCACAAGTTACACCGCGAACAGGGCCACTGGCGCTGGCCGCGCGTGGAGGAGGTCGAGATTCCGCAGAGCATTCGCATGGCCATCCAGGCGCGCGTTGACACGTTGCCCTCCGCCACGCGCGATACCCTGCGGTTGGCCGCCATCTATGGCCGCGATTTTAGCTTTGCGGCGCTGCGCGCGGTGAGCGACCTCGACGAAGAGGCCCTGATCGAGGCCTTGGAGACGGCCGAACGCGCGCAGTTGATCGAGGAGGTCCGTGGTGGTCCGGGAGCCAAAAACCAGGTGTCGTTCACCTTTGCCCACGCGCTGATCCCCTCCGCCTTGCACGAGGGGCTGGGCGGCTTGCGCCGGCAACGCCTGCATCGCCGCGCCGCTGAGGCGCTGGAGCGGCTCTACCCCGAGCAGGTTGCCCAGCGCGAGCTGGCGCCGCAACTGGCGCGCCACTATGCCCAGGCGGGGGAGTGGGATCGCGCCACGGACTATTGGCTGGAGGCAGGAGAACGGGCGCGCGAGGTCTATGCCTATCCGGAGGCCATCGATTACCTCCAGCAGGCGCTGGCGCTCCTGAAGGAACAGGCCGCCGCCGACCTGAACCGCGCGGCGCGCATCAGCATGAAGCTGGGGATGCTCTACCACACCACCTTCGATTACCAGCGCTCGCGGCAGACTTTTCAAGATGCCTTTGCCCTGTGGCAACGCGCGGGCGAGGTGCACCCAGAGACGGCGCTGCCCCCCGCCCCGCACGCACTGCGACAATACTGGCCGTGCAGCCTGGAGACGCTCGACCCCAGCCTGGCCAATGACGCCTCGGCCATCCCCCTGATCGAGCAGCTCTTCTGCGGCCTGGTGGAGCTGACCCCCGAGCTCGATGTGGTGCCCGCCCTGGCGCGCGCGTGGGAGGTCTCGGCCGACGGGTGCGAGTACGTCTTTCGCTTGCGCGCCGATGCGCGCTGGAGCGATGGCCACCGTCTCACGGCGAGCGATGTCGAGTACGCCTGGAAGCGCGCTCTAAATCCCGCAACCCACTCGGCCCTGGCCGAGTTGCTTTTGGACGTGGTGGGCGCCCGCGCCTATCACAGCGGCCAGGTGTCCGATGCCGGCACCGTGGGGGTGCGCGCGTTGGACGATCACACGCTAGTGGTGGAGCTGGATGAGCCGGTGGGCCATTTTTTGCACTTGTTAGGGGTGGTGGTGACCTATCCTCTGCCCAAGCACGCCATAGAGGCCTATGGCCCGGATTGGTGCAAGCCAGAACATATCGTCACCGATGGACCCTTTCGCTTGGAGGCGTGGCAAGAGGACCAGCGGTTCTTGCTGGTGCGCAACCCGCACTACTGCGGGCGGTTCGGGGGCAACCTGTCTCGGGTGGAGCTGGATCTGTTCGACGATGAGACGCCCGGAGACAAGATGGCATCCTACGAGGGGGGTCGACACGACGTGGCGCATCCGCAAGGCCTAGCCATGCTGGAACTCGCCCGCAGGCAGCACGCCCGAGAATACCACACGCTGCCATCTGCACATACTCTGTATATAGGCCTGGACGCGAACCGTCCACCGTTCGACGACCTTCGCGTGCGGCAGGCGATGTCGCATGCGCTGGATCGAGAGGTTCTCGCCGATGCCGTATGGCACGGCACCGCTTCACCGGCAACGGGGGGGTTCGTGCCTCCCGGCATGCCGGGGCACTCGCCCGGCCTGGGGCTCGCTTACGACCCCGACCGCGCTCGGCGCCTGCTGGCGGAGGCGGGCTATCCGCGCGGCGAAGGATTCCCGGCGGTGGATGCAGTAGCCCACTGGAGCGCTCCGGACGAGCCAACCGGCCTATACTTGCAGGCGCAATGGCGCCAAGTCCTGGGCCTGGAGTTCGACTGGAAGCGGCTGGACTGGCTGGCCTACAAGGAGCGCCTCATCGCCCACCCACCCCAGGTCCATGTCATGGGCTGGGTGGCCGACTATCCCGATCCAGATGGCTTTTTGCGCGTGGCCATGCACCAACCTTATGTCATCTGGCGCAACGATCGCTACGAGCAACTGCTGGAAGCCGCGCGACGCATCACCGATGAGACGGAGCGGCTCAAATTCTATCGCGCCGCCGACCGCGTATTGATCGAGGAAGCGGCGATCATCCCGCTGTTCCATGGCCAACAACACTACCTGATCAAGCCGTGGGTGCGACGCTACCCCACATCGCCGATCCGCACCTCCTATTGGAAGGACGTGATCCTCGACCCACACTAGCGCTGCGCCAATCGTTACCCCTGGCACATGACATCGACAGTGACCGATTCCCCATTGACTTATGAAAGCTTGTGTTGTATGATATTATTGATATATCGTATCAACATTATCAATATATCGGGCTCGGTCCCCGTGGGGCGGGCCCACTGCAGGGTCGTTCTGTCAGTTGTAGGAGGTCACCATGTACGGCACAGTGGCTCGGATCAGGATCAGGCCAGGTAAGGAAGCGGCATTCCTTGCGATGGGCAGCGAGGAAGAGGATGCTCATATACCGGGCTTTGTAGGGCAGTTTGTGTATCGCATGGATCGGGACAAAAACGAGTATATGCTCGTGGTACTCTTTGCCGATAAAGAGAGCTATTTTGAGAACGCCGACAGCCCGGAGCAAGAAGCGCGCTATCGTGAGATGGTGGAATTGCTCGATGGCGAGCCCGAATGGAACGACGGGGAGATCGTGCACGCCTGGCTGAAAGAGAGCGCACGGTTGGCCCAGCCGGCCTGAGCGCACAGCCCGCATTGGGTTGGAAACCCCAATGCTGATATCGCAAGTACATTGAAACGTACTAAACTGTAATAAAACGTGATTTATCACGTTTCGTCTAGCAGGAACATAGTTCATTCCGGGAACGTTCACAGCCACGCAGCGGCTATCGTATGGTCAAGCCTTGGGAGCAATGAAAAAGCCGCTTGCTTCGTTGCGCCGGGTGTCGATAATCAGATGCATCACACCCGTCGACAAGGAGGCGCCATGACAGAACCAAGCCTGGAGCAAAAGGCGGCCGCCTATCTCCGCCAGCTCGCTGTGGAGATCCGCGACCGGCGCGTGGGCAGCGTGGGCAACCGAGCGGCCACGGATCTCTTTGCCGACGCCGTAGCCTCTCGTGGCTGGCAGATCGAATGCCCGACGTTCGAGTGCATCGATTGGCGCCACGAGGGCGCCGATCTGGCGGTGGCGGGGGAGCCCTACCGCGCGTTCCCCAGCCCCTATTCTCTGGGCTGCCACGTTCGAGTTCCCCTGGCGGTTGTGTCCAACGTGGAGGCGCTGGAAGCTGCCGAGCTTGCGCGCGCCGTGGTCCTGCTGCGCGGGGAGATCACTCGCGAGCAGTTGATGCCCAAGAATTTCCCTTTCTACAACCCGGAGCATCACCAGCATATCATCCACCTGTTGGAGAGCAAGGCGCCGCTGGCCATCGTCGCCGCCACCTCGCGGGATCCAGAGATGGTGGGCAGCGGCGTGTACCCTTTCCCGCTCATCGAGGACGGCGATTTCGATATCCCCTCCGTGTACATGACCGAGGAGGAAGGAGAGCGGCTGGCAACCCACGAGGGAGAGGAGATCACGCTGGAGAGCAGGGCCACGCGCATCCCCGCCCAGGGCTGCAGCGTCTTGGCCCGCAAGGGGGGCGATCCCCAGCGGAGGGTGGTGCTATGCGCACACATCGACACCCGCATGGGAACGCCGGGCGCCAACGATAATGCCAGCGGGGTGATCGTGCTCCTGCTCCTGGCGGAGTTGCTGGCGGGCTATGGCGGGCCGCTGGGCCTGGAGCTGGTAGCGATGAACGGCGAGGATTATTACGCCACCCCTGGAGAGCAGCAATATGTGGCTCTCAATGAGGGCCGCTGGGAGGAGATCATCCTGGGCATCAACCTGGACGACGTGGGCTATGTCAAGGGACGAGCGGCTTACTCTCTGTACGACTGTCCCGCGCAGATGGCCGATGTCATCCGGAGCACCTTCGCCGGCTACCCGGATATCGTCGAGGGAGAACCGTGGTACCAAGGCGACCACGGGCTGTTTCTGATCAACCAGCGACCGGCGCTGGCCCTCACCTCGGAGATGCTGGTCGAGTTGATGGGTGAGATCACTCACACGCCCAAGGACACCGCCGAGATCGTGGATCCCGCCAAGCTGGTGCAGGTAGCCCTGGCCCTGAGAGAGCTGTTTGGGGAACTGGGCTAGATACGTCACAGCTTGCGCACAGCAGACACCGAGATCGCCACGGTCGCCGCAAAGAGCAGGGCCACCGTGGCGCCCAAAGCCACGCCCGCCGAAGGACCCAGGGCCTGGGCCACCGCCCCCGCCTGCAGCGATCCCAGCGACATGCTGCCAAAGAATACCAGGGAATACACCGCCATCACCCGCCCACGCAGCGCGTCGGGCACCAGCGTCTGCACCACGGTGTTGGTCATGGCCGGCTGCACCGAGCCCCCGAATCCCGCGAGCATCAGCAAGCCCAGGGACAGCGGGAAGGAGCGCGAAAGGGCATAGAGGATGGCGATCGCGGGCACCCACATATAGCTGGCTAGCAGGAGAACCCCTTTGCGCTTGATATCCCGCATGGAGGCCAGCGCGAATGCCCCCACTAGCGCGCCCAGGCCCGAGGCAGCACTGAGCGCGCCCAGGCCCGTTTCACCCACGTGCAAGACGTCCTGGGCAAAAACAGGCAACAGAGTGCCATAGGCGTTGCCGAACAGCGAGGAGACCCCGAGCATCAGGATGACGGTGCGCACGCCCACCGAATCGCGCACATAGCGCAACCCGATGGCGATCTGCTGCAGCATGGCCCCGCTGCGCGGAGCGCGCTCGCGGGGGGCGAAACGCATCAACGTCAGGGCGATGATCACCGCCACAAAGCTCAGCCCGTTCAACCCAAAGCACCACGTCGCCCCCAGGGTGCCGAGCACCACGCCGGCCACCGAGGGCCCCACCACGCGGCCGCTGTTGAACATCACCGAGTTCAGCATGATGGCCTTGCCCAGGTCCTTGCGGTCGTCCACCAGTTCTACGACGATGGACTGGCGCGCGGGGGCATCGAAGGCATTGGCCACACCCAGCAAAAAGGCCATCACGGCGATGTGCCATACCTGCACGGTGCCTGTGGCCACGAGGGCCGCCAGCGCAAAGGCCAGGGTCATCATCGTGCCTTGCGTGACGAGCATTATGGTGCGCTTGGGGAAGCGGTCGGCCACCAACCCGGCGGGGAGCATGAGAATGACCTGGGCGATGGATCCGGCAAAGCCGATCAGCCCCAGCGCCAGGCGCGAGCCGGTGATCTGGTAGACCAGCCACCCCTGGGCCATGTTCTGCATCCACGTGCCCATCATGGAGATCATCTGCCCAAAGAACCACAGGCGATAGTTGCGATATTTGAGGACGGCGAAGGAACCACCGCGCGATCCGGCTTCCACATGACGGACAGATTCGGCGACCTCCGGCGACATGCACTGGCTCCCAACGCAACAGATTTGGGTGTCATTATACGTTCGTAGGGCGCAGGGGGTAAATAGCGCGCGCAGCAGCAGTCCCTAGGGATGATCGGCGGCGTGCTGCTGCACCTGGTCCTGCACGCGCGGTGGATCACCAGCAACGTGCGCCGCACCTTGGGCGG
>CAYQDH010000076.1:0-13564 GCA_964416075.1 uncultured Anaerolineales bacterium
CACTGCGTTCAGCATGACAACGACGCAGACATGCCTATTTTTGACTAAAATCATTGACAATAGAGACCCAGGGTTGTATACTTAATGGTGCGTATGTTCTAGGCTGATGCGTATATTGTGGGCACCCATGTGGCATGCCCACTTGACTATCATGTTACGCAATGGTTTCCTGCTTTGTGCTTGGTGATCTGAGCAGTAGAACATTCGCCAACTCTCGAACCATTATTCGTCAACGGCATGGACCTTGTGAGAGAGAAGGTGAATATTATGTTCGTCGTAGAAACTGAGGCCAGTGCAGATCGATTTGATACTGCTTTGAGACCAGAGCGTCGACCAACGGTCAGCGTGATCATTCCGGCGCTCAATGAAGCAGAGAACCTGCCCCATGTCCTGCCCCGCATACCAGAATGGGTCGACGAGGTCCTGCTGGTGGATGGACACTCCAGTGACGGCACCACGAGTATTACCTGTGATCTGAGCAAGAGCGCCCGCGTGGTGATCCAAAACGGACGAGGCAAGGGAGCGGCCATCCGTAGCGGTTTCGCAGCGGCCAAGGGGGACATCGTGGTGATCCTGGACGCCGATGGCTCCACGGATCCGAAAGAGATCCCGGCCTTTGTGGGCGCATTGCTCTCTGGGGCAGACTTTGCCAAGGGATCGCGTTTTCTTCAGGGGGGCGGCACGGTAGACATGCCACTCCATCGCCGGCTTGCTAACAAGGCGCTTGTGGTGCTGGCCAATTTCATCGCCGGGACAAACTATACCGACATTACCTATGGCTATAACGCTACCTGGCGCCGTCACGCCATCGGACTAGGGCTGGATATCGACGGCTGGGCAAACGAGATTATCACGAATCTGCGTGCCGCGCGAAGCGGCTTGCGTGTGGTCGAGGTGGCCAGCTTTGAGCACAAGCGTATCGGGGGCAAGGCCAAACTGGTGGCCTTTTCGGCTGGCTGGACCATCCTCAGGGCCATGCTGAAGGAGCCATTCATCAGCAGGCGCACGAGAACAGCCACGCCGGACCAAGTCGACTCTGAGAGTATCATGCGTTTGGGACCCAAGTACCAGGGAGAACCCCTGGAAACCTGGCTGTGTGATCGAGCGGACGGCAGTACCGAGGGCGCCCAGGTCAGCCCGGAAGCGTGAGTGCGCCGGGTGACCCATCGCCCCATGTGACGGTAGTGATCGTCCACTGGCTCAACCTTGGCGATACCGTGGCTTGCCTTCGATCCCTGGCAGCGGTCGACTACCCTCGACTGACCGTGATCCTGGTCAACAATGGCTCTTCCGATTTCGCGGAGAGCGTTGTGCGCCAGGCCTTGCCATCCGTCCAGGTGCTCCAGACCCAGCACAACATGGGCTTTGCAGCGGCCAATAACCTGGCCGTGGCCCAGGCGCTGCAGGACGGAGCCGAATTCATCTTCCTGCTGAACAACGATACCGTGGTACGACCTGATGTGATCCGCTCTCTGCTCAAGGCTTTTGAGCATCCCGACGTGGGGATTGCGGGCCCTATCGTCACCTATTACGACCACCCTGACCGAATCTGGTCTGCTGGGGGCCGATTCAGTCGCTTCCTCGGTTACAGCCTTCATCCCCACACGGGTAGCCCGGTGAGTGACGACGCCGGTGACCGTGACGTCGATTTCATCAACGGCTGCGCGCTGATGGCCAAGAGAGAGGTCTTTGAGGTCATCGGTGGGCTGTGGGAACCCTTTTTTCTGTACTTTGAGGAGGTCGATTTCTGCCTTAGAGCGACGCGTGTAGGCTGGCGCTGCCGGCTGGTCAGTAAGCCTCTCGTTCGCCACAAGGTGTCAGCGAGTGGAGGGATACGGGGCACAAATGCTCTCACCCCCAACAAGGCCTACTATTTTGGCAGAAACCCATTCTGGCTGCTGCGTCGCAACAGTAGAGGGTTGTGGCGCCTGACGGCCCTGTTCAGCCAGTTTGCCGTGGTTCTGCCATACTATTTGTGGCGCTCTGCGCGCGCCCAGAATGTGGGCGTAATGAAGCACTATCTAGTCGGAATGTGGGATGGTCTGCGAGGAAAAACGGGCATACGTGGAGGAACCGGTGAGGAGAATACCTGACACGCCGCCTATTCTGCGAGCACCACCCGTTGCACGCGATCTATCCGCGAGAGAGGTGGTTATCGCACCATGGTGACTGCACCACTGGATGTCTCGGTCGTTATCCGCACCTATACTGAAGCACGGTGGGATTTCCTGGTGGCGGCTGTAGAGTCGATCGCGCGACAGACCGCGCCTCCTCGGGAACTGGTGCTTGTGGTCGACCACAACCCTGCGTTGCTGGATCGCGTTAGAGAGCGCTTTCCCTGGGCGGTGGTGGTGGAAAACCACGGGCTACGTGGATCGAGCGAGGCGTGGAACAGCGGCGTCGTGGCCTCCAGGGGGCAGATCATCGCCTTCCTGGATGACGATGCTCAGGCAGCGCCCGATTGGCTGGAGCGATTGTGGCCCGAGTATGCAGACCAGGCTGTCGTGGGGGTCGGGGGCCTGATCCGGCCGTTGTGGGCCGGCGGCGCGCGCCCCAAGTGGTTCCCCGAGGAGTTTGACTGGGTCCTGGGCTGCACCTATCGGGGCATGGCCACGGCCAGGGGACAGATCAGAAACCTGATCGGATGCAACATGTCTTGCCGGCGCCGGGTCTTTGAGCAGATCGGTGGGTTTCGCACAGACATGGGACACGTCGGCGGGCGACCGATGGGCAACGAGGAAACAGAGTTTTTCATCCGGCTGGGGCAGCGCGCACCCGGAAGCATCTTGATTCACCAGCCGGAGGCCTGGGTGACCCACCACGTGCCGGCGAGCCGCGCGACGTGGCGTTATTTCCTGTTTCGCTGCCGGCTGGAGGGGCGCTCCAAAGCCCGGACCGCTCGCGTGGTGGGCAAGCAGGATGGCCTCTCCTCGGAACGAGGCTATGTCCGCAAGGCGCTGCCTGCTGGGGTGTGGAGGGGTATCAGGGATGCCGTGCAAGGGAGGGACCCCGCTGGGTTGGCTCGAGCTGGGGCGATCGTGTCCGGGCTGGGGGTCACAACGGCAAGCTACCTGTGGGGCACCATCGAGGAAGCCCTGATGCAGCGCCCATCCATCGGTCGGGTGCCGCAGATCGCCCCCATCGCGCCCACGGCTGAGGAGGGGATGCGTTGACCTGGGAACCACTGCCGCCAGAAGAGCGAGCCAGCACGCGGAGGATGCGCGAGCTCTTGGCCCCTCCGTGGGGTCTTGCTCCGCTCTTGGCAGTGTCATCCGCTCTGGCACTGGTGGTCATCGCCGGGGGCATGTCAATCGCGCGGCGTGGCGCAACCTGGGCCGAGTGGCCCTTTTGGCTCGGCATGGTGACGATCTTTATGCCTGCCGCGGCCAGATTGCTGGCGGAGGGCGTCACACGCAGAGAGCGCATCGCGCTGGTCGCGCAGCTGGCTCTGGCGCTATACGTGGTCAAGGTTTTGCACAGCCCCACCGCCTTCACCTTTTACGATGAGCTGCTGCACTGGCGCACGGCCGTCGATATCTTGCAGACATGGCGGCTCTACCAGCCGAATCCCCTTCTGCCTGTGAGCCCCTACTATCCTGGCCTGGAGAACACGACCGTGGCGCTGGTCCAGGTCACCGGGCTTGCTCTCTTGGATTCTGGGATTCTGTTGCTGGGCGTGGCGCGCCTGTTGTTCGTCCTGGCGTTGTACTTGTTCTATGAGCGCATCGGCAAATCGCCACGCGTCGCCGGCGTGGCCGTTCTCGTATACATGACCAATCCGGCCTTTGTCTTCTTTGACAAGCAGTTCGCCTACGAGTCGCTGGCCCTGCCCTTTGCGGCCGTGCTACTGTGGGCACTAACGTGGCGCGCCAGAGCACACCAGGAACAGCGCACCGTTTTCCTGATCCTGTCTCTTTCGTCCCTCGCCGCAGTCATCGTTACACACCACATCACGGCCTATGCCCTAACCGCGTTTCTCCTGCTGTGGGCTGCGGTCTCTGAACTGAGGCGCAGGCGCGGCGGAGCTGATGAACCAGGCCCGGGCTGGCTGGCGATTGTGGCCCTGGTGGGAACTCTGGCCTGGCTTTTCGCCGTGGCCCGCATCACGATACCTTATCTGGGTGGCAATTTCCGTAGCACGTTAGTCGAGATATTCAGCTTGATCTCGGGCGAGCTTTCAGGGCGAACCCTTTTCACGGGCTTTGCCGGAGACGTGGCCCCGCTGTGGGAGCAACTGACCGGGTTGGCCTCTATGCTTCTGATCTCGCTCCTGCTCATTCCGGGTCTGCTCTCTGTCCGGCGCAAACACAGCCACCAGCTATTGCCTGTGGTGATGGCCCTGACGGCGCCGCTGTATCTGGCCAGCCAGGTGCTGCGGTTCAGCTCGTTTGGTCTTCAGATCTCCAGCCGGACCCCGGAATTCACGTTTGTCCCCTTGGGGCTCGTTCTGGCGCTGGGGATCATCGAGGTCGGGGCAAGATACCATCGCCTGGGCCAGCGCGTGGCACTCGTGTTGTGCCTGGGCGTGATCTTGACCGGTGGGGTGATTCTGGGCTGGCCGCGCTGGGCCCGTCTGCCGGGTCCCTATCTGGTTTCTGCCGATAGTCGCTCGATCGAGCCTCAGAGTATGGCAGCCGCAGAGTGGACCAGGGAAGTGCTGGGGCAGAACCAGCACATTGCGGCCGACCGCATGAACGGCCTCCTGATGCTTGCTTACGGGGGGCAATCACCCGTAACGGCCTCGTTCAGCGGGGTCGATGTGCCGAGGGTCTTTCTGGCGGCCCAGGTTGGCCCCGGGGAGATAGAGATCCTGCGGCAAGGGGAGATCCACTACCTGGTGGTGGATCGCCGCCTTAGCTCGGGCCTGCCGGTGGGCGGGGTATACTGGGAGCTGGGCGAAACCGGCGCCGGCGGCCACAAACGCCCGATCTCCGCCAGTATATTGGCCAAGTTCGACGGGCTGCCCTCGGTGCATCGCATCTTCGATAGTGGTGATATCGCCATCTATGACGTCCGTGGTCTTTATTGAGCCTCCGTTACAGGGCTCATTGCACGATGGGCAATATTCATTGGGAGATTCGACCATGCGCATTCTGATGCTCACGCAGCTCTATCCTCCGTTCATTGGGGGGATCGAGGAGCATGTGCGGAACCTGAGCACCCGGCTGGCGAAAAACGGCCACGATGTGGCTGTGGCCACGCTGTGGCGAGAGGGACTGCCAGAGATCGAACAGGACGGGCCCCTGCGCATCTACCGCCTCAAGGGCACGGTACATCGCGTTACGCAACTGTTGTTTACAGACCCTCAACGAGCGTACGCCCCACCCCTGCCCGACCCAGAGCTCGTGTCAGGGTTGCGCCGGGTCATCCGGCAAGAGCGCCCGCACATCGTCCATGCCCATAATTGGCTCGTACACTCGTTTCTGCCGCTCAAGCGATGGAGCAAGGCCAAGCTCGTCGTCACGCTGCACGACTATGGGTTGGTCTGCGCCAAGTGGACGCTGATCTATCGAGAAGCGGCCTGCGACGGGCCAGGAATGGTCAAGTGCGTGGGCTGTGCCATTGACACCTATGGTTTCGCCAAAGGGGTGTTTACCGTCGTGGCCAACTGGAAGATGAGCCTGTTTGAACGGCGCATGGTAGACGCCTTTCTGCCCGTCAGCCAGGCGGTAGCCGAGGGTGTGGGATTGGTCGGCTCCGGCCTGCCCTACCAGGTGATCAACAACTTTGCGCCAGATGATATCAGCTCTGCCGGAGATCCGTTGGCTGGTGCGGGGGATGGCGGGCAGGCCAAGCCCGCCGAAGAGTTGACCTCCTATCTGGCGCAATTGCCCAGCGAGCCATACCTCCTGTTCATCGGCGCCTTTGGGAGGCACAAGGGCGTGGATGTCCTCCTGCGAGCCTATGCCGCCTTGCCCAGTCCCCCCCCTCTGGTGATGATCGGTTACAGGCACTCGACTTACAGGGTGCCCCTGGAGGAGATGCCGGGGCGAGTCATCTTGTTGGAGCACTGGCCCCATGCGGCGGTGATGGAGGCGATGCGTCGCAGCCTGTTCCTCATCGTGCCCTCCGTGTTCCCGGACCCCTGCCCCACCGTGGCCATCGAAGCGATGGCCGCAGGCCGCGCCGCCGTCGCTTCGCGCATCGGGGGCTTGACGGACCTCGTGGAGCACGAAAGGACGGGGCTCCTTGTCGAAGCCGACAACCCCGATGCCCTGCGGGCCGGACTGGAGCAGCTGCTTTCCGACCCCTCACTCGCAGCGAAGATGGGCCAGGCCGCCCGGTTGAGATTTGCCCAGTTTCAGGCCAGCGCCATCGTTCCTCGCATCGAGCGAGTCTATCGAGATCTCGCTGGGATGGTCGAGGTAAAGCAGCCGCAAGATGCGTAAGAGATCCCTCGACCTGCTGTTGATGTGCGCGGCCACGATCCTGGGAGCGATGCTCGTTGTTGCGGCCGTTCCGCTCCCCGTGTTGCGAGTGCCCCTCACACTGCCCATTTTGTTCTTTTTTCCGGGCTATGCCCTCCTGGAGGCCGCCAACCCGAGGGGTGGCCTGGGTGTCGTCGAGAAAATGCTGCTTGGCCTGGGGCTCAGCCTCTCGTTGTTGGCGCTGGGCGGATTGGTGCTCGATCTGCTGCCCTGGGGACTACAGGGGGCGACGTGGATGCTGTACCTTTGCCCAATCATCTTCGGTGGGAGCCTCGTGGCATGGCTGCGACGCCCATCCTCCATGCCGCCAAGCGAGAGGTGGAGACTATCCATAAGCGGGCCCCAAGCCATATGCTTGAGCCTATCCCTCCTCGTGGTGGCAGGGGCCATGGCTCTGGCCGTGGCTGGCGCCGCCTCCGCCCGGGGCACTGTCCCCACGCAGTTCTGGCTGCTTCCCGCCGACACCGCGAGCACGCCCTCCGTGCAACTCGGCCTACGCAACGCGGAACCCCAAACCATCACTTACCGCATCGACCTGGAGATCGATGGTCGTACCGTATACCAGGGAGATCCTATCACGCTAGAGCCTCAAGAGATGGCGAACCCCAGGCTAGAGTTGCCCGAGGAACAGGCTCGCCAGGAACGGATAGAGATCAAGCTCTACCGCATGGACGATCAGGAGACGGCCTATCGTCGTCTGACATACTGGCGTGGCAGGTAGGCACCATGTCAGTGGGAGCTCGATGGCAAGCCATTCTGGATCAGAATCGCAGCCTTCTAACAAACGCAGGCTCGTGGGTGGGGGCTATGGCCGCCAACTCTGTCCTCGGGTTCGTATACTGGTGGCTTGCCGCGCGCCTATTCCCTGCCAGCGTGGTCGGCCTGGCATCGGCCGGGATCTCGGCCATGCTGTTACTGGGGCACATGGGGATGTTGGGCTTGGGCACGTTATTGCTCGGGGAATTGCCCCGGCAGCCCGGCAAAGAAGCGGGGCTCATCCAGGCCTCCCTGGCTGTGGCTGGATTCGCGGGGCTGGCCCTGGGGGCATCGTTTGCCTTGGCTGCACCCATCATCGCCGCCGACCTGGCCGCCTTTTCGGCCAGCCCGCAAGCCATCATCCTTTTCGCTGCGGGCACAGGGCTGACCGCCGCCACGCTGGTGCTGGACCAAGCGCTCGTGGGACTCTTGAGGGGCGGGTTACAACTGCGACGCAACATCGTCTTTGCGCTGGCCAAGCTTGCCTTGCTGGTCTTGGCCGCATTCTGGTGGACCGGGGAGCAGGGGCTTGGCGTCTATGCCACCTGGGTAGCCGGCAATGTGATTTCTCTCCTGGCCGCCGCCACAGCGTTTTCCCCCAGGCAGCTTGTAGCCTCACGCCCACAGTGGAATCTGTTGCTAGGGCAGGGGCGTCCGGCGATATTGCATCATGTGTTGAACCTGGCTTTGATGGCCCCTGGCCTCGTGGCACCGATCATCGTGACCGGCATCCTCTCGGCCCGATCGAACGCCAGCTTTTACATCGCCCTGATGGTCGCGGGCCTGGTCTTCGTGGTACCGAATTCCCTGGCCATGGTGCTCTATACTCTGAGCGCCACCGACCGGCGCAGGCTCGGGCCACAGCTAAAATCCGTTCTCGGCCTGTCCTTCGTCACGGGCTTGCTGGCCAATGTGGTGATCATGGCGGGAGCGGGTATCCTGCTGAGGCTCTTTGGAGCGGACTATGCGCAAGAGGCGCAAGGGAGCCTGAGGATCCTGGCGTTGGGGGTCTTTCCGCTCACCGTCAAGCTCTCTTACGTCACCATCCTCCGCGTGGAGAACCGGGTCTCGGTTGCGGCTTTCGCCATGGCGGGAGGGTCGATCCTGGAGATCGCTATGCTTGCCCTGGGAGCTTACTGGGGTGGATTGACGGGCCTCAGCCTGGGATGGCTCGGTGCTTTGATGGTTGAGGCCCTGGTTACCGCACCGCGGGTGATGCAAGTCGCCAGGAGTGGAGCCGGCCTATCGCAGAGGAGCGATGGTCCGCCGATCTCCTCAGAAATCCTGCTTGAGGAACATGGGCAATAAGACCTGATAGGGATGGGGTCGCGTCGGAGTGGCCGCTTGCGTCAGCGTCTCGACCGGCGTCAGTGTAGCGCCTGGCGTCGATGTAGGATCGGGCGTCGCCGTAGGGTCGGGCGTCGATACAACTTCAGATGTCGACGAGGGAGTGGGGGTCGATGTGGCGCCCGGGGTCGCCGATGGCGTCGCGAATGGCGTCGAGGTAGCGACGGGTGTCGCAGCGACGAACTCGTAGGCTCCGAGGTCCGGGGCCAAGCCCGACGGTATGGGAACCCCATCCCAATCCCTCTGATAACCCAGGTTGGCCGCCGCATCGATCGCCGGACTGCCGGCGCGCAGATGGAAATCCCCTGCTGCCACGTCGGCAAAGAGAGGATCGGCGAATTTCTCGTCCGGCCCCAAATCGAACCCCAGGTACGACTCGTCAAGAGTGTGATAGTACAGATTGTGATCGTGGGTAAATAGGGGTTTGTTCGAGATCATCTGCGAACCCGTTACGTACAGCACATTGTTGCGCAGAATCAGGGTATCGGCCGACGGATCTCCATTGACGAAGGCGATCACTGCTCCGGCTAGGTTAGCTTGTTGCTCTACGATCGTGTTGTGTTCTACCCTGAGATTGCTGACCTGGCTACCAAACGTGCCCCCGAGGTGTACGCAGGCAAACAGCCCATTGTTGAGCGCCACGTTATGGGCGATCACCGTGTCACGCGCCTCGCCCCCGCCGACCTCGACGAACCCATTGTTGCCCTGCGCCCAGTTATGGTGGATAAAGCTACCGACGACGTTGCCATAGATCTCAACGGCGCCACCATCGGTCCCGTAGTCGTCGCTCGAGGCGCTGCAACGGAGCATTCTGTTATACGACACCTCGTTATAGGACCCACCCAGATCGATTGCGATGGCGCCATAGTCATCATTGTCTCCAGGATCGCAATGGACCATATGAAGGCGCTCTATCAGGTTGCGCGTTACCAGATTGTGCTCGCCAAGAACGTCGATCCCGATCCCCACCTCCGTGACCTGGCAATCCTGGACGATGTTATGGCTGGCGCCCCTATCGATGGCGATACCGACGTCGTCAGCGCGTTGCACAGCGATCGCTTCGACGATCACCCAGCTTCCCCAGATCATCACCGCCACGGACCAATCTCCGCCGTTGGTGTTGCGGATGATCGGCAGCTCGCCGCTGCCGTATGCGGTGTAGCGAATGGGCTGGCCCTCTTGGCCTGAGCTGGTAATGCTCAGACCACCGTCCCACACCGATCCGCGGCGCAGATTGATGACATCGCCGGGGGAGAACTGCCTTGCCTCCACAGCGCGCAGCGTCTGCCAGGATAGCTCGGGTGTGGTGCCAGGGTTTGTATCGGAGCCATGGACACTATCAACATAGTACATGGTCTCGGCATTGCTTTGTCTCGGGAAGAGCAAGGCTTGAAGGGATCCGACCAGGAGCACGATCAGCAGCACTCTACAAGCGGACCCAAGGGGGGAGGGCCGAGATGAGCGACGCACGATACGAGTGGGATGGTTTACGACCACCAAGGCAATAACTTCTCCTTCGGGTAAAAGGGGGTCCTGGTTCCTGTAGGTGGCATTCAGGGCTCACCCATGCTCGGCCAAGCAGATGCATTCTAGGGTGAAAGGATCGGCGCTCCAAACAGGTGCTCCGTGCAAAGCCTGGCAGGGCCGCGCGGTCGAGAATCATTTGCCAAATAGCGCGAATGAAGTATAATAGGGACCACTAAACAGCCATGGTGGAACAAGGCGCACAGGGCCAGGGCCAAGGTTGCTCATCCACCCACGGGGCCACGAGAACTGTCACCAAGGTGTCAGGAAAGCGTCATGAAAATCGGACGAGGTAACGGATCCGGCAGACCGCGCCGGGCCATAGGAATATCGACGGACCGCGCCCGACCCGCGCTCCCCAGCGCGGGTATCTCTGTTAGTCCCAACCGTGAGCAAGTCCAGGAACAGCAGCGCACGCAGCAGCCCCAGCAAGAACGGCTGTCTTGCGCGGCAATCCCTGCATCCGGAGGAGCCAAGCTGAGAATCTGACCAACCTCCATATGGTAATCTCAAGGGAACTGCGCAAGAAGCGATGCGCAGTTCCCTTTTTTTGTGCGGTTCGCAGCCTTGGCACAGCCAAGCGCATGTCGGGTTCCTGTTCGACCGATTGATTGGGAGGCAAGATGATGAACGAGCGAGGCGATGATGGACCGGTCCGGGTGCGCATCGCGCCCAGCCCCACGGGCAATTGCCACGTGGGCACGGCGCGCAACGCGCTGTACAACCTCCTCTTTGCGCGCCAGCGCGGCGGTGCGTTCATCCTGCGCATCGACGACACCGACGTGACGCGCTCTACCGCTCAGTCGGAACAGGGCGTGTTGGAGGGATTGCGCTGGCTGGGGTTGCAGTGGGACGAGGGACCCGATATCGGCGGGCCCGCAGGCCCCTACCGCCAGTCTGAGAGGATGGACCTATACCGCGATTGCGCGCAGGTGCTCCTGGAGAGGGGCAGGGCCTATCATTGCTTCTGCTCTCCCGACGAGTTACAGGCGGAGCGACGCGCGGCGCAGGCCGCCGGACGGGCCTACCAGTACAGCGGCAAATGTAGCCGCCTCTCTCCGGCGCAAGTCAAAGGCAGGCTAGCCGGAGGGGAGCGGGCGGTGATGCGCCTGCGCATCGCGCCTGGGCCGATGACCTGCATCGACCTGGTGCAGGGACCGCTGGAGCAGGATGCCACGCTGATCGGCGATCCCATCATCCTGCGCGCCAACGGCATGCCCACCTACAACCTGGCCACGGTGGCCAACGAGCACGATATGCGCATCTCGCACGTGCTGCGCAGCGGCGAGCATATCAACAATACCTTCCTGCAGCTCCAGCTCTATGAGGCGCTGGATTGGGAGCCGCCAACGTTCGCGCATTTCGGCCTGTTGCTCAATCCCGACCGCTCCAAGATCAGCAAGCGCACGGGCGCCGTCTACATCGGTGAGTTCCGCGACATGGGCTATACGCCCGAGACCATGCTCAACCACTTGGCCCTCAGTGGGTGGAATCCCGGGACGGAGCAGGAGATGTTCTCCTGGGATGAACTGCTCGAGACGTGGACCATCGAGCGTTGCAGCAAGGCCAACGCCATCTATGACCGCGACAAGCTGCTGTGGCTCAATGGGCAGCACATCCGACGCCTGAGCATCGAGGAGCTGGCGCGGCGCGTGATCCCCTACCTTGCCGATAGCGGTCTACTCAGCTCGGATTCGCCGGACGTTGGCGCATTCCAGCACCTGACTCGCATCGTCGCTCTGGAGCAGGAGCGTTTGAGGACCTTGGCCGAGGCGCCCGAACTCCTGGCATTCTTTTTCCGGGACCCCGACCCCGCCCAGTGCGTGGAACTGCTGAAAACCAACCGCTTTGCCCGGCGACACGAGATGGCGGCACTCTGCGGGGCGCTAGGCGGCGCGCTGGCCGCGCTGGGCCACCTGGGCGCCGGGCAATGGTCCACGGCGACCATCGAGGCGGCGTTGAGCGATCAGGCTTCAAGCCTGGGATGGAAGCGCACCGACCTGTTGATGCCCATCCGCATCGCCGTGAGCGGACGCGAGGCGACGCCGCCCCTGTTCGATACCTTGGCCTGCCTGGGGCAGGAGGCCACCGTACGACGGTTGGAGGCCACCGTGTGCAGGCTTGCGGAGATTGGCGCTACCATCTAGGAGAGGGCTACCCGAAACATAGGGTCTGCTTGAGTTAACGGAGATCCTTCGGGAGTACCTTCAGGATGACGGATTTGGCCAGCGGCGAGACTTGTTCTTCATTTCTCATTGCGCCCGCGCCACGGTTGACTCGGGGGGTGTGAATACTCACAGTTGTCCACAGGGGATACCCAGTTATCCACAGATTTGGGATAGGTTATCCACAGGGGGCGCACAAGCAGATCCCTGATATCCGGGCTGTGCGCGCCTTGACAGTTCCGCGCTCTCGGCGTACATTGCCCGGCATGTGTGCCGAGAGGCCCGTGCATCGCAATCGATTCATTGCCCGTGAACGATACACCACCGAAGGAGCCAACAACCCATGCGTCCTCTAACCATGCGCGAGCGTATTCTAGCCGTCGTCCAGGGCCGGGAGCTGGATCGCGTGCCCCTGGTGATGTACGAGGGCATCCTGCCCGCCACCCATGTGCAGTCCTTCCTTGGCCGCGAGCGCATCGGGCTCATGCGCTGGAGCAACATTCACCGTGTGCAATATCCGCACTGCCGCTTCGAGACCCGGGACTATTATGTCGATAGCCGCAGGTGGCAGCGCAACACGATCCACACCTCGGACGGCTCGATCTATGAGGAGCGCGCCTTTGAGACGGTCTATGGTAGCAGCTCGATACGCAAGCACTATGTGCAAGAGCCCGCGGATTACGAGGTGCTGTGGGCCTATCTTAGCGACGTGGTCATCCGGGAGGATTACGACCGGTATCACCGCGACCAGGCCGAGCTGGGGGATGACGGCACGCCGCTGGTGGCCGTGGAGCGCACGCCCTATCAGCAGTTGTGGGTGCAGTGGGTGGGCCTGGATATGTTGGGATACCACCTGGCCGACTGCCCGGACCGGGTGGAGCACACCGTCGAGCTGCTGCGCCAGCGCGCGCGACACATCAACGAGCTGGCCGCCGCCTCGCCGGCCCCCTTTATCGATTTCCCCGATAATATCACCGCGCCCACGATCGGCCCCAGGCGTTTTCGCGAGTACTGCGTGCCCCTTTACAACGAGCTGGCCGATATGCTGGCCGAGCGCGGAGCCCTGGTCTTTGTGCACATGGACGGCGACCTCAAGCCCTTGTGGCAAGAGATCAGCGAATCCAAGGTGGGCGGGCTCGATTCCTTTGCCCCGGCCCCCGACAACGATACCACGGTGGCCGAGGCCGCGGCCATGTGGCCCGACAAACGCCTGTTCATCAACTTCCCCTCCTCTGTCCATCTGCGCCCCGCCGACCAGGTGCGCGCCGAGGCCGAGACGATCCTGGCCGCCGCCGGGCATACGGGCCGCCTGCAGATCCAGCTATCCGAGAACGTGCCGCTGGG
>CAYQDH010000076.1:13574-15413 GCA_964416075.1 uncultured Anaerolineales bacterium
CGCCATCGCCGCGGCGATCGACGCGTTCGGACGACCATAGCGACCATAGACCCAAGACGGGGATTTTCCGACAGGATTAACAGGATTTGCAGGATTGGAAGACGGGCAAAATAAAGCTAATAACCATAAACTCTACTAGCACTATCTGTTCCACCGGAAATAAAACTGGACACGATTTATAGGATGAATAGGATTAGAAGATAGAGAACTGCCTGTCAATAGTCATTAATCCTGTTAATCCCGTCAAAATTCCCAACAACGCTTAGGAGTAACCATGCAAGTAACAGACATCAAGACCTTCCTCGTCTATCCCCAGAGCCACCATGCGGGGATGATCGGGGGCAAGAACTGGCTCTTTGTCAAGGTGGAGACGGACGAGGGGATCGCCGGGTGGGGCGAGTGCTACACGCAGCTCGACCGCGACAAAGCTATCGAGCAGCACGTCCACGAGATCAAGCGCTACGTGGTGGATAGGGATCCGTTCAATATCAAGTACGTGACTCGCAGCGTGTACGATGATTTCGCCGGGCGGCGGGGATCGATGGACCTCTTTTCCGCCCTGAGCGGCATCGAGCAGGCCTTGTGGGATGTGGTGGGCAAGGCGTTGGGCCAGCCCGTGTACCGCCTGCTGGGCGGCGCCTGTCGCGCCAAGATTCGCGTCTATGCCAACGGCTGGTACGGCGGGGCCAAGACGCCCGAGCAGTACGCCGCGTTGGCGGCGGCCACGGTGCAACGCGGCTTCACAGCCCTGAAATTCGATCCCTTCCCCGGGCCGTGGCGCCTGTATGTGGACAAGAAGGTAGAGCAGGCCGCCGTGGCCAACGTGCGCGCCGTACGCGAGGCGGTCGGGCCGGAGGTGGACTTGCTCATCGAGGTGCATCGCCGGCTGGCGCCCATGCATGCCATCCGCGTGTCGCACTTGATGGAAGAGTTCCATCCCTTCTGGTTCGAAGAGCCCGTGCCGGTCACCAATGTAGCCGCCCTGGCCGAGGTCCGGAGGCAGACCAGTATCCCCGTGGTCACTGGCGAGACGTTGTACCAGAAGAGCGACCTGTGCCCTGTGCTCGAGCAGCGCGCCGCCGACATCCTGAACCCCGACGTGTGCAGCTGCGGTGGCATCCTGGAGCTCAAAGAGATGGCCGCCATGGCCGAGCCGTACTATGTGGTGATGTCGCCACACAACTACAATAGCACGGCCATAGGCCTCGCCGCCACGCTCCAGGTGGCAGCCTGCATCCCCAACTTTATTATCACCGAGTATTTTGTGAATTTCGCCGAGACCGCCAGCGAGATCGTGGATCAACCCTTTGTCGTACAGGATAGCGCCATCGCCCTGCCCACTCGACCGGGGCTGGGGATCGAGCTGAACGAGGAGGCTCTGCGCGAGCGCCCTTACCGACCTTTGCCCAAGCGTTCGCTTCCGGGGTACGCCCAGGAGAACCCCTGATCAGAGCGAGGCAAAAAAACCAGGTTTGGAGCAGCCTTAAGCCAGGCTCCTTGCGCCTGGCTGTTTGGCAGATTGGCGGCCAGTGCATACAATAATGGCCGATACTGGCGGCCGGGTGGGCACTTGAGTCCGCCACGGCTTCTCTGTTTCCACCTGGGCGCCAACTCTTGCATCCGTGCAACAGAAACGAGGAGTAAGGATGAGCGATCAACCACAATCGAACGGCCCGCGGCGCAGCCCAAACTATGGGCTCATCGCGCTGGGCGCGGCCGCGCTCTTGGTAATCATCCAGCTCTCGGCGCTCGTGTTTACGCGCCAGGAGCCCAGGGTAGCGGTGGTCCAGGCCACCAATACGGCGCAGAGGCCTACGCGCACCAATACGCCCGTGCCGC
>CAYQDH010000077.1:0-15335 GCA_964416075.1 uncultured Anaerolineales bacterium
GGTGACGATCGCCGTATCTCCATAGATCTGCACGCGCGGCTGCAGGATCTCGTGCTCCATCCCCCCGCGCTGGGCGTTGTCACTCAGCACGGCATTGTGCACCTTGAGCTCTCGCAGGTGAAAGTCGATGCCGTCGATGCGCTGCGGGGAGATATACCATTCGTAAAAAGTCACGTCATCCGCCGTGGTGGCGCGATAGGCCTCGATATCGCTATCCCAGATGCTTTGCAGGTTGCGGTTCAGCACGTCCATGATCGCGGCTATCTGATCGTCCATGGGCCACCTCCTACGGTTAGTGCTTATTCGGGGCTATTCCATGCCAGGCAATCTATGATGGCTTGCGGATCGTATCCTGGCATGCTTAACCTCCGCCTACGAGGGGCAGGAAAAGGATTTCGCTCGTCTCGCGGACGGGCTGGGCCAGCCCCAGCCGGGCCAGCCGCCCATCTACCGAGACACTCAACTGCGGGCTGATACGCCCTCCCTCGCAGAGTCGCTCACGCACGCCCGGGTATTGCGCCTCCAGGGACTCGATCACCTGGCCCACTGTGCGGCCCGGCGCGCTGACCTCTGCCTGGCCCCCAGTAAGATCGCGCATCAAGGAGGGGATGTGCACTACGGCCATAACTCAGAGCACCCCCATCGCTTTCAGGATCACCCCAGGGGTCATGGGGCAATGGGTGACACGCACGTCGCCGCGCACGGCCCCGGCGATGGCGCGATGAATGGCGTTGGCCAGCGCCGCCGGCGGCGGGACGATGGGGCATTCCCCCACCCCGCGCACGCCATAGGGATGGTTGGGACCGGGCACCTCCACGATCACGGTGTCGATCATCGGCACGTCGAGGGCGGTGGGGATCTTGTAATCGAGCAGGCTGGGGTTGAGCAGGCGCCCCTGGGCGTCGTAGAAATAGCCCTCGTACAGCCCCCAGCCGATCCCCTGCGTGGCCCCGCCCTGCATCTGGCCCTCCACAAGCCCCGGATGGACCGCCTGCCCCGCATCCTGCACCACCGTATAGCGCAAGAGGGTCACCTTGCCGGTCTCGGGGTCCACCTCCACATCGGCGATGTGCAGCCCCATAGCGGCGCCCCAACCCTGAGCGTCCACATTGCCCCTACCCATCACGGGCCCACCCGTTTCGGCCAACTGGGCGGCCAGCTCGGCAAAGGATAACTGGAGTGCATCGTCCTCGCTCGAGCGGAAGGTAGCTCCGTCATAGGAGATGGTGGCCAAGGGCACGCCCCACACCAGAGCGGCTCGCGCAGTCATCTGCTGCAGTACGTCCCGGGCAGCCTCGACGGCGGCGATCCCGGTGGCAAAGGTAGTGCGGCTGCCGGCCGTGCCCTCGCAGAAACCGATGCCATCGGTATCGGCCACGCTGGAGCGCATTTTGTCCAGGGGCAGGCCGAGGGTCTCCGCGGCCTGCATGGCAATGGTGGTGCGCGTACCCGAGAGATCGACCGAGCCTGTCGTCAGGTTGACGGTGCCGTCGGCATTCACGCTGATGGTGCAGCTGGATTGCGCTCCCCAGTTGCCCCAGCAGCCCATGGCTACGCCTCGCCCGCGATGGGGGGCACCCAGCGGCGCCGTATAGTGTGGGTGAGCCCTGGCCGCCTCCAGCACCTCCACCCCTCCTAGCGCCTGGTGGGTTCCGCCGTCGATCATCTGGGTCCCCTGGCATGCGACGTTTTTCAGGCGGAACTCGAGGGGATCGATCCCCAGCTTTTCCGCCAGCTCGTCGATCACCTGCTCACCGGCAAAGACGGCCGGTGTGCCGCCCGGGGCGCGGTACGAATCGACTTTGGGCTTGTTCACCACCACGTCATAGCAGTCGGTCTGGCCGTGGGGAATATCGTATGGCGCGAACATGGCATGCGCGCCGCCACCTACGGAGGACCCCGGATAGGCCCCCGCTTCGTACCACAGTTCGGCCTTGGCCGCGGTGATCCGCCCGTCGCGTTTGGCGCCCATCTTGACATGGATGGTGCCACCCGAGCTAGGGCCGCTCCCCGTCAGCACTTCGGCGCGAGTCATGACGATCTTGACCGGCTTGCCCGCCTTACGCGAGAGGATCGAGGCCGCCAGCTCCACGTACATCGTGTTTTTCCCCCCGAACCCGCCCCCCACCTCGGTGGGGATGACGCGCACCTGGGCAACGGGAAGGGGGAGCAGGGCTACCAGTTGGTCGCGGATGCCGAAAGCGCCTTGGGTAGTGGTCCACACCGTGAGATGGTCGCCTGCGGTGCCTTCGCCAGCCGCACGGCTGCCGACGGCAACCGTGCCGAGCTCCCAGGACGCCACCGAGGCGTGCGGCTCGATGTAGCTCTGGTGCACCAGCGTGGTGCTGAACTCCCGTTCGACGATGACATCCGCCTCGGCAAAGCCCTGTTGCGGGTCGCCTTTGATATGCTGGGAATAACTAGCCACGTTGCTGGGGCGGCTGCTGCGACCGGCCAGGGAACGGGTGTACAGGTTCTCATGCAACAAGGGTGCATCAGCCTTGGCCGCCTCGCGCACATCCAACACTGGCGGCAGGGACTCGTAGGTCACTTCGATCAGCGCCGCCGCTTCCTCGGCTAGATGCGGGGTGCGGGCGGCCACCGCCGCGACGGGGTGGCCCACGTAGAGCGCCTTGTCGCTGGCCAGATACCTGTCACACAAGAACTTACCCGGGACTCCCTCCCCCATATGAGCGATCTGAGAGAGGTCCTGGGCCGTGACCACCGCGCACACGCCATCCAGCGCCTGGGCGCGTCGGATGTCGATGGACAGGATGCGGGCGTGGGCGTGTGGGCTGCGCACGATCTTGCCCCAGAGCATCCCTGGCACAGAGATATCGGGGCCAAAGAGCCCCCGCCCCGTGACCTTATCCACAGCCTCGGCGCGAGTGGGCCTCGTCCCGATGACCTGGTAATTCGCGTCGGTTCCCGACGACCTTGGGGTCATGCTTGTGCCTCCTTGCCGCTCTCGCTCATCGCAGCCGCCGCCCTCTGGATGGCGCGCACGATCTTGTCATAGCCGGTGCAGCGGCAGAGGTTGCCCGCCAGCCAGCGGCGAATGGTCTCCTCCGAAGGGTGTGCGTCTCGGTCGAGCAGCGCCTTGGAGGCGATGAGCATCCCGGGAGTGCAATAGCCGCACTGCACGGCCTGTTCCTCGAGAAAAGCCTGCTGCAGGGGGTGCAGGCCCGTCCAATCCGCCAGGCCTTCCACGGTAGTTACATCTTGGCCCTCGATCTCTACGCCGAGCACCAGGCACGAGTTGACTAGGCGACCGTTGAGCAACACGCTACACGCGCCGCAGTTGCCATCGTTGCACCCCTCTTTGGCGCCGGTGAGGCTCAGGATGTCGCGTAGGCATTCCAAAAGGCTCTGCCTGGGCTCGCAGAGGAACTCTACCGGCTGGCCGTTGATTCTGGCTGTTACTCTGGTTTTGGGAACCATCTCAGGCACCTCCTTGGCAGCGAGCCGCGCGTTCATAGGCGCCCCGCAGGGCACGCTTGGTGAGCACCCCCACCAGATGGCGTCGCTGCGCGATCTCGCCGCGCACATCGTCGATGGGCCGAGCCGCCTCGCGGGCCAGGGTTGCCGCTTGGTCCCAAGTCTCCTCGGAAGGAAGCTGGCCCACCAGCGCCGCGCCGGCGGCCTCGACCCACAGCGGTGTTGGCGCCACGGCACCCAGGGCCACTCGTGCGGCCTCGATCAGGCGACCATCACCGTCCAGCCGCAGGGACGCGGCCACCCCTACCACGGCGATATCCATCTCTCCGCGAGGGATAAAGCGAACATAGTGCGCGCCCTCGCCTGGTTGGGGGGCAGGCACGTGGATCGATACAAGCATCTCCCCAGAGCCCAACACATTGCGCCCCGGCCCAGTGCAGAACGATTCCACGGGCACGCTGCGTTCTGCCCAGGGTCCAGCGACCCTGCCGCTGGCGATGCGGCACGAGGCCCCGTACACGATCAGCGGGGGGATCGCATCGGCGCTCGGAGCGGCGTTGCACAGATTTCCGCCCACCGTGGCCCGCCCCTGGACGGCCACGCCGCCGATCATGGTTACGGCATCCATCAGGCCAGGGTAAGCGGCGGAGATAGCCGCATCTTCGTAGATACGGCAGCAAGACACCGCGGCGCCGATCGTCAAGCCGGCCTGTGGATCATAGAGGAGCTCGTTCAGCTCGGGGATGCGCTTGATGTCTACCACTGTATCGGCTTCCAATAACCCGTAGCGCAACCGTACGAGCAGGTCTGTGCCACCCGCCAGGGGGCGCGCCCGCTCACCTCGGTCGGCCAGCAATGCGACGGCCTCCGCAATGGTGCTTGGCGCGCGATAGTCCAATGCTCTCACGATCAAGCCTCCTCTCCCTGGCCAATCCTGGATTGGCCCAAGTAGGTCAGTATAGCCTGGTAGTCTTCCGGTGTATCCACATCCATGAGGATCCCCTGATCCTGGACCTCCACCATGGTATAACCCCGTGCCGCGATGTAATCCCGCAGGTTCGAGTGTGTCGGCTGCGCCTGGATCTCGGATATGCATCGGCTATCCACAAGGATGGGGTGCCCTTTGCGGCCACCGTTAGCGGGGATGACGATGTCGCCGGGTGCCAGGAGCAAACGGTAATAGGTCTGCACATCCACCGCTGGGTGATCGCCGGGCAAGATGAAAAAGCGCTCGGCCCGCACATGGGCGATGCCCGCACGCACCGAGCTGAACATCCCCTCGCGGTAGTAGGGATTGGGCACGAGCACCACTTGCTCGTAGGGCTCCAGCAGCTCCTGCACGCGCTCCGCTCTCCAACCGACCACCACATAGATGGAGCTGGTAACCCGTGCCATGGTCTCTACGGCCCTCTGGATAACCGTTTTGTCGCCCAAGGACAATTCCGGCTTGAAACTCCCCGCTCGCGTGGACATCCCCGCGGCCAAGATCACACCCTCGTAAGGAGGCATACCATACCTTTCCTTGCTACACACGTCAAACACAAGAGCCAGCGCCC
Organism: uncultured Anaerolineales bacterium; assembly: GCA_964416075.1. Classification (GTDB taxonomy): domain Bacteria; phylum Chloroflexota; class Anaerolineae; order UBA1429; family UBA1429; genus CAYQDH01. Next base: position 4,995 of record CAYQDH010000077.1, read on the forward strand.
GAGATGACAACAAAACGCTGGCTCATTGGGGGTCAGGCGATCTTGCTTACTTGCCAAACGTGGAAGGCCTGGCCATTATACGTGGTCGCCGTGAAAAGGCCAGAACATGATTGAGAGCCATCGCCTCCCCCTGTGCGTCATAGGGCCTGGAGATCGATCCATACCTGGCCCTGGTCTTCCCGAACCGGATACACCGCCAGGTTTCTCGGCGGCCGGATTAGCTTGATGATGGGCCGTTGCCAATCAGGAAGGGCAGCCACCCAGGCGATGCATTCGCCGGTGACCGCATCGAACTGCGAGCCATGCCACGGGCAGGTGATGACCCCGTCTTTGATGACCCCCTTGGCCAGACGCCCACCCTGGTGGGGACAGCGCCCCTGGTAAGCGTGGTATTGTCCCCCCACGCGCAGCAGCAGCACAGCATGCTTCTCCACAAGCAACTCGCGCATTCCCCCATCCTGCAGCATGTCCAGCGGTCCCACGGGCTGCCAATTGGCCATCTCGGCCTCCTCTCATATCTGAAATTTGAGATCGTAGATTAGTCCGGTGCGTAGGAGGGTACCCTATCAGCCGCGACGGGCCTCGATACCCGTTGCCGCCGTATTTCGTAGGATATCGCCCGGTTGGTCGGCGCCCGTGGTCTGCGTAAGCATAGGCCCCGCGGGAGGCCCTAGCAGGCTCTCCAGATCCTTGTGCGAGAGCGCTTCCTCCTCCAGGAGGGTTGTCGCCAGCATATCCAGTTGCACACGGGCGCCCGTCAGCAGATCCTTCACGACGTGGTATTGTGCATCGAGCAGGCTCTGCAAGTTGCGATCGATACGTGCCGCGGTCTCTTCGCTAAAGTTGCGCCCCGGCATCATCTCACCGGCCATGCCCTGATCGCCCTCCGCGCCAAAGGTGGCCAGGCCCAGATCTCCCATACCCCATTGGGTGACCATGCGGCGCGCGAGGCTCGAGGCTTCCTGCAGGTCCTTCTCCGAACCGGTGGTGATGTCAGCTAGGGCGATCTCCTCGGCCGCCCGGCCGCCGAGCATGACGCGCACGCGTGCCAGGAGATAATTGCGACCATAGTTGTACTGATCCTCTCCCGGCATTTGTTGGGTAACACCCAGAGCCTGGCCGTGAGGGATGATCGTCACTTTGTGCACGGCATCGGCGCCCGGCGTGAGCCAGGCGACCAGGGCATGGCCCGATTCGTGGTAGGCGATGATGCGTTGGTCGTCGCGGCTCATGGCCAGCGGCCGCTCACCGCCCAACATGATCCTGTCCAGTGCCTGATCCAGGTCCTCCTGGTACACCGCCGTGTGATCGCGGCGCACGGCAAAGAGGGCGCCCTCGTTCGCCAAGTTGGCCAGGTCGGCGCCGCTAAAGCCCACTGTGCGACGCGCCAGGCTTGCCAGGTCCACATCCGGCGCCAGCTTGAGATGCTGCGTGTGGATGCGCAGGATCGCCTCACGCCCGTGGCGGTCGGGCAGGCCGACGTTGATCTGCTGATCAAAGCGGCCCGGTCGCAATAGGGCGGAATCCAGGACATCGGGTCGGTTGGTTGCGGCCATGACAATGACCTCTGCCCGATCGTCGAATCCATCCATCTCCACCAGCAGTTGGTTGAGCGCTTGCTCACGCTCCTCGTTCACGCTGCCGAGGCCCGCCCCACGGCGGCGCCCGATCGCGTCGAGCTCATCGATGAAAACCACCGATGGAGCAACGCGCTTGGCGCGCTCAAACAGGTCGCGCACGCGGCTGGCGCCCACGCCCACAAAGAGCTCCACAAACTCGCTGGCATTGATGTTGAAAAACGGCACGCTGGCTTCCCCTGCCACGGCGCGCGCCATCAGGGTTTTGCCTGTGCCGGGTGGCCCCACTAACAAGATTCCCCGCGGGATATGCGCGCCCATCTGGTGATAACGGGAAGGCATGCGCAAAAAGTGTACCACTTCTTGTAGGCTTTGCTTAGCCTCTTCGGCGCCAGCCACGTCGCTGAACGTCAAGCTGGTGCGTGCTTCGGTGGAGCGACGCGCACGGCTCCTGAGAAAGCTCATGATCTCGTTTCGATCGCGCGCCTGTCCGTCGCGTGCCACGAGCGTCACCACCAGGATGATTGCTAGAGGTATGCCGTTGACCAAAACAAGGGCCAGCCAGGGCTGCGAAGCGGGCCTGACATCCACCACCACACCCCGCTCGGCCAGGCGGGGCAGCAAGCTATCATCGCCCACGGCTTCTGGAAAAGTGGCGTTGAAAATGGTGATAGGTCCAGCGGCCATCGAAGCGCCGCTACTCCGTACCAGCGCCGGTGGCAGGAGCGTGGATGGCGATACTGCCTGCTTCAGTGCGCCCGTGATCGTGTTCCCCTCGATGGTCACACGATCCACATTCCCCTGCTGTACCTGGCCGACAAAGCTGCTGTAGGGGATTCGCGCGCCGGCTGGCTGCCTGGACCGCCAGATCAGCAAATTGAGGCCGACGACAAACACCATCAAGACCCACCACCAGGCGGATCTGCCAGGCTTGCGCCGCTTATTTTCTTTATCCTCTGCGTCCATATTGTCACCTGCGCCTGTTGCACAGAGTCGCGCGGCAAATGGCCATGGGCTGACACCTCGTTCTGGGCACATTCCGGGGAGAGGACGCGTGGCCGCAAATGAACGTGGCAAAAGTTACCGAAATTCGGCCTGGGCGCGTCCAGGCCCTTTCGCCCAGAGTTCCTGCACCCTTATTACCATTATACGCCTAATGTCGACTCCTTATTATACACCGGAACCCACATTGCTGCTTTTCTGGCAGGACACGATGTATCACCATCGCATTTGCGCCTCCATTATCTTTGACACCGCGCCCTCATCGCAGCATAATGCCCCCGCGTCTCTCGGGGTTCAATCTACCGCGTAAAGGTCTAGACTATGCAAACGGTGCGCGTCCCCCAGTGGGCATTCTTTGGCGATTCAGACCTCGAGTTGTCTCTTCCCGATCCCTGGCAGGTAGAAGTGCGAGCCATGCCAGGAGCCAACCTCACACCTCTGGGTGATGAGGCCCTGCGCGCCGTGCTGGCCAATCCCATCGGCGCGCCACGCCTGCGCGACATCGCCCGCGAGAGAAAAGAGGCGGTGATCATCTTTGATGATATGTCGCGCCCCACGCCAGTGCATCGCTTGTGGCCCCTGGTGGTGGAGGAGCTGCACGCAGGGGGCATCGACGACGAACATATTCGCATGATCTGTGCCCTGGGCACGCACGGCGCGCACAGCCGCGAAGATTTTCGTCGCAAGGTCGGTGAAGAAGCTCTGCTCCGCTTTCCCGTGTACAACCACAATCCTTATCAGCACTATACCCTGGTCGGTTCTACAAGCCGGGACACCCCCATCGAGGTGAACAACGAGGTGCTGGCGTGCGACCTGCGCATCGGCATCGGCTCGGTGTTGCCCCATCCTGGCATGGGTTTTGGGGGCGGCCCCAAGATCATCCTCCCCGGTGTGGTCTCTTTCAACACCATCCAGACGCACCATGGACCGACGATGCAGCGCCTGGCGCAGGAGGGGCATGGGCCCACGTTCCGGGCCGGGTTCGCAGAGAACGCCGCCTGGCAGGACATCGCCGAGGCCGCCGCTCTGGCGGGGCTCGATTTTATCGTTAACTCCATCCTCAACCAGCGACGCGAGGTGGTGGGGTTGGTGGCGGGCCATTTTGTGCAAGCCTGGCGGCAGGGCGTGGCCAGGGCACGGCATGTGTACGGCACTCAGCCGCCGGATGGCGCCGATATCGTCATTACCAACGGCTATGCCAAGGGCAACGAAGCGATGATCTCCACCTTCACCAATGGCATAGGCCGCGGCGCCCCCGACGGGGGACGAGACCTCGTTACCATCTCCAATTGCCCGAATGGCCTGGTGGTCCATTATCTCTCCGGCGATTTTGGCCCCCACGCGCGCAACTTTCAGGGGCCGGTGAACCGTACGATGCCCCCAGGGGTGCGCCGCATCGTGGTGTTCAATCCCTTCCCCGAGAAGGCCAGCCGGGTCTTTTTTCAGACCCTGGGTGACCAGGAATATGTGACCACCTGGGACGAGGTGATCCAACGGCTCACCGAGTGGCACCCCGATGGCGCACGGGTGATCGTGTACCCCGACCTGACGATGCAGTACCTGCTAACGGATGGCTGAGCAAAAAGGAGAGAGTGATGAGCACGGACAAAATGCAGCAGGCGCAGCCCTACCTCGATGATCGCGGCAAAGCCATGCTCCGGCGCCACATCGCCTGGTGGCAGCGCGGGGCGATCCTTTACCATGCTGAGGCCGACGTGCCCATGGGCCGGCTGTGGCTGCCCTTGGCCGATGGCTCGGACGCGCAGGAGGACATGGACCTGCGCCCCGAGATGCTGGACCTCGATCGCCTGGCCGGGGAGATGCAGGAGCCCGGCCCCCTGCGCTGGATGGGCGACATGATCGCCACGCACGCGCCCTATGCCCGCGTGCCCTGGGTGGAGGCCATCCTGGGCTGCCCTATCCGCGCCACGATCATGGGCGGCTCTATGCGCACCCGCTCCTATATCAGCGATTGGCAGGCCTGGGAATCGAGCTCGCACTGGGATCAGGCCTGGTATGATGCCCTGATCAAGCTCACGGAAATGATGGTGCAGCGCAGCAACGGGCGCTATGCTGTCGCCCACACCCTGATGCGCGGCCCCTCGGACCTGGCCGAAGCGGTGCTGGGGCCGGAGCTGATGAGCCTTTCGATGTACGACCATCCCCAAGAACTGCGGCGCTTTCTGGAGCAGGTGACTGAGGCCTTTATCCGCATCCTGCGCGGCCAGGCAGCGTGCATCCCGGCGGTGGAAGGGGGCGCCGTGAACCCCTTTGGCATCTGGGCCGCGGGCAGCGTGGTGCGCACCCAGTGCGATGCCTCGGCCTTTCTATCGCCCAAGCAATACGCCGAGTGGTTCCTGCCCTACGATATCAGGATCTGCGAGGCGGTGGATTACAGCATGATCCACCTGCATTCCGGCTCGCTGCATACCGTGCCCGCCCTGCTAGCGGTGGAGCGCCCACACTCTATCCAGGTGTCCATCGATCCCGAGCCCAGCGGCCCGCCGGTCATCAGCATGGTGCCCATCTTCCGCCAGATCTTGGCGCTTAAGCCCTTGGTCATCACCGGCCCGATGACCCCGCTGGAGGCGCAGACGCTGCGCCGCGAGCTGCCCTCGGGCGGCCTGTACCTCCACGCCTCCCTCACGCCCTGAGCGAGTTAGGCATCAGGCGCGATCGCACGACAAAAGACCGCAACTTGCCCAAGTTGCGGTCTTTTGTCTATGGTGAGCAGCCAACCACGGCTCTACGCGAGACGGCACACTTTCGCCCGAGTGTGGCCCTTATTGACCGTGTATTGCGCGACGAGGGCGAAATGTGAACGCCCTTCAGTGCACGTGCCGTATTGGGGCGGCGGGGCCGGTATACACTTTGCCACCTTTGACCACCAGGCGTGGCACGAGCCGCTCCTTGGCGATGCGCACCTGATGGTGGCAATCGACCAGCTCACAAGCCCCCTCCTCTTTCCCCAACACCACCGCGTCGCCATGGCTTCCCGTCGCCAGGGTGCCCAACCGATCGCCCATGCCGATCACCGCCGCGGGCGCCGCCGTCACCTTGGCCAGCGCATCATCCAGCGGCATCCCCAGGTGCAGGAATTTGTTCACGGTGGTGAGCAAGCTGTAAGAAGGGCCGTTCAGGCTTCCGGTGTGCAGGTCCGAGGAAAGGGTGTCGGGCACAAAACCCTGCGCCAGCGCCGTCTCGCACACATCCCAGCTGAACGAGCCCGCTCCGTGCCCCACATCGAAAAGGATCCCCTGTTCGCGCGCCTGCCGCACGGCAGGGCGCACCACGCGCGCCTCGTCCAGGATGCCCGTCTCCCGGCCATGGTAGCTGTGCGTCAGGATGTCGCGCGGCCTCATCACCGCCAGCACATCGTCGAGCGAGGCGCACCAGGCCCCGGAGGGGTGCACCATGATGGGCAGTCCCGCAGCGTCGGCGGCCTCGCGGGCGCGGTACAGCGGCAATAGCCCCGCGCTTTCGCCGACGATCGAGTCGCGCGTGAGCCGCACCTTGACCCCCAGGATCAAGTCGCGGTGCTGTTCGATCATCTGCAGTGCCTTGGGCACGCTGGCCCAGCGGATATCATCCAGCTCACCGATCTCCTGTTCCAGCATCCCCTGAGCCGAGATGTTGAGCAGGGCATAGATGCGCGTGGCGCTGACCTCGATGATGAATTTGCGAAAACCCGGAAAGGTATCGGCGCCCGCCGAGCCCGCGTCCACCACGGTGGTCACGCCATGCGCCAGGCAGGTGGGGTCGGGCGGGATCCCCAGGTACGACACCCCTTCGTAGACGTGTACGTGCAGGTCCACCATCCCCGGCGCCACCAGCAGGCCGGAGGCATCGAGCACCTCCGCGGCCTGCCAGCGCGGGATATCCTCTGCCACGGCGGCGACCACCCCTTGAGCAAAGGCCACATCTCGCGCCGCGTGCAGCCCCTGCGCGGGGTCGATCACCGTCCCCCCCTTGATCATCAAGTCATAGAGCGCCATATTGTCCCCTTTCTATCGCCTGACCTTGATGCTCCGCGATTGCTAGTTCAACCCCAGAACGCACCGCTGACGGGATTGGCAGGACAAGGAAGAGGCAATAGCGTTTCTGTGTCTCCCAATCCTGTACATCCTGTAAATCCTGTCCGGATTCCCCTGATTACTGGCTCTCGTTCCTGCACCAGTCGGCAACCATGCGCACGCGCTCGGCGGCATCCGCACCAGTGCCCTCGGGCAGCTCGTCCGAGATACCCAGGATCAGCCGCGGGGAAAACAACCGCACCACCTTTTCCACCGTGGCCATCAACTCCTCGCGGGAATACTGCGGCATAAAGAGCACGGCCGGGATGCCATCCAACAGCACCTTGTCCCCGATGTGCAGCGCCATCTCTTCGAGATCCACATCCCCCTGCGGCGTTGGCGTCAGCGCCTCGATCCCCTCACAGGGCAGATCCTTCAGGTAGGGCAACAGTGTGCGAAAGTAGCCATCGATATGGTTGTGCGAATAGATGCCCGCCTTCTGCGTCGCGCTCGTCCGTGACACGCACCTGGTCATCGAACACGCGCACCACCGGGTCGGGCATGTCGGTGTAATAGTGCAAGTAGCGCATGGAGCAGTCGATGTCATCGTAGAACTGGGTTACGTTCATGCCCTGGTAGCGCGGTGGCATCTGGTGGACGATCTTGTGCCAGTGGAACCAGGGCTCCATACGTGGTTGGAAAAAGACGTGGGGGATCGGCTCGCCAGCAAAGACACGGCGGTTCATCTCCCGATAGGTCATCGGCTCAGTCTGGGTGGGCATACGCGCTCCTTGGTGGTCTGGCACAGTTAACTTGCAGGATAACACATGCACCATGGAGGATCAACTTGACGCTCAGTCTCTTTCGCAGTTGAATAGATGCACACGGGGGCGCACAGTTCACCTGGCCTTCGTACCATTTTTCTGTGGGAGGAAGTATGTCCGAGAAACCGATCATCACTGGCTTTACCGTCATCGAGTTCGAGGAGCCCCCCATGCTCGACATGGGCACCGACTATAATGGCTTTAATATGGTCTACGTCCCTGGCGGCAAGGTCGAGCGCAAAGGCACCGTCACCCTGATGCACACCAACATGGGCATCACGGGCGAGCTGGTCGGCGGGGCGGGGTTGGCTACGCAGAAACGCTACCGCGATTACCTCATCGGCAAGAACGCCCTGGAGCGCGAGCTGATCTACCAGGATTTGAAACGCGCCCTGCGGCAGGCGGCCCGCATGGGCATGGCCCAGATCGACATGCTGCTGTGGGACATCGCCGGCAAGTTCTATAACGCACCCCTCTATGAGCTCCTGGGAGGGCACATCAAGCCGCTCCGGTGCTACGCCTCTACCACCCACGGCGACCTCAACGGCGGCCTTTCTACCCCCGAGGCCTATGCCGATTTCGCGGAACAATGCCTGGCCATGGGCTATCCCGCCTTCAAGATCCACGGCTGGGGCAATTCCATGGTCGACCTGGAGATCAAAAACATCCACGAGGTGGGCAAGCGCGTGGGTGGCAAGATGGATCTGCTGCTCGACCCAGCCTGCGAGCTGAACACCTTTGGCGACGCCTGGAAGGTGGGGCGCGCCTGCGACGACGAGCGTTTCTTCTGGCTGGAGGATGCCTACAAGGATGGCGGTATCTCGCAATTCGGTCATCGCAAGCTACGCCAGTTGATCAGGACCCCGCTGTTGCAGACCGAGCACGTGCGCACGTTGGAACCGCACGTGGATTTTGCCCTGGCCGACGCTACGGATTACCTGCGCGGCGACCTGGGCTACGATGGGATCACCGGGGTAATGAAGCTGGCGCATGCGGCGGAGGGATTGGGGATCGATATCGAGATGCACGGCCCTGGCCCCGCGGCGCGGCACTGCATGACCTCTATCCGCAACACCAACTTTTACGAGATGGGCCTGGTGCACCCCAAGAACAAGGGCACCTTCTCCACCATCTACACCGACTATCGCGATGGGCTGGACGCCATCGACGACAAGGGATGTGTCTACGCCCCCACTGGCCCTGGCCTGGGCGCCACCTTGGATTGGGACTGGATCAATGCCCACAAGACCGCCGAAGCCAAGTACGACTAGGGAACGCCGCCGGGCCCAGACGGTGCACGGCAGAACCCACGGAATATCATGACAAGCGATCAGCGCCCTCCCCGAGGGCTCTGATCGTCTATACGCGAGCTAAAAGCGGCGCCATCGCATCGTGGGCAGCGGCGCCCCCCTGCCGCCCCTGTCCCAGGGCACGCGGATGTTGGGCAATAAGGTGCTCTCTGCTATCAGCGAGCTCCCAGATTGAGTGTCCAATAGTGCCCATAGGTGGAACCGCTGTCGTAGGCATAACCGGCGCCTACGTCCCGAAAGCCGGAATTCAGGATATTGGCGCGGTGACCGGAGCTTGCCATCCATCCTGCCACTACGCTGGCTGGACTACCATAGCCCGCACCCACATTCTCTCCATAGGTATACCAGTTGTAACCGGCGCGAACCATGCGATCTCCCGGCGAAGATCCGTCGGAGCCGGTGTGGCCCATAAAGTTGTGGCTCGCCATATCCTGACTGTGCAAAGCCGCCGATTGCATCAACTCGGAGACCTGTTGCAGCGGCGCCAATCCCTCGCTCGCGCGCTCGGCGTTGACCAAAGTAACCACTTGCTCGGCCCAGGAGGACGCTGAGGGCGTGGTAGGCGGAGGGGTCTGTGTACGAGTGGGTGTCGCGGTGCGCGTAGGGGTTGGGGTGGGCTGCCGGATGATCAGCGGGAAGCGCGTAAAGCGGGAGCCTGTGGGGCGAGTAGTCGGCGTGTTTGTGGGGGATGCCGTGCTGTAGGTGATCCTCAACAGGGGGCCGTAATCGCCCTCGGTGTGTGCCTCGCGTGTGCCGAACGACCGATATGCCGAATCATAGCCGGATTCCTCTGGCCCGATAACCATCAGCCCTTGGTTTGGGTACGTGTTGTTGACCCAGGCGCGAACCAGGTTGGTGACGTCAAATTGGTAGCGGCCCCAAGCGCTAGTCATAATGTCCTGGTAGCCATATGCTTCGGCAGGAGCAGGGGCATTGCTCCAGGTGACTTCGGCCTCGCTCCAAGGGGCGGGAGCGCGGTGGATGGTGATGCGACGGCTACGGTCGGGAAAGTCCCGCGAAGCGATAAGAGAAAGGCTGAGCTCGCTCGATACGACGACAGCACCAGGCGGAAGCTGCGAAAGATCAAAGCGAACCAGGCTGCGGACGACCTGACCGTCGGACTCCGGGTCATCGTCGTAGCCAGCCCACATGTCATTATACGTACTCAGGTTGAGGGTAGAGTGGCCCTGCATAATACAGGCATCCGCGATAGAGAGAAGCTCGACTTGGGCCGTGAGGCCAACGTTGGCTTGGTGAGAGGGCCGCTGTATCTCGGATACAACCTGATCCTGTTGTGTGGTGACCTCGGGTGAGGTCATTTGGTTCCGGATCCAGAGGTGAGACCCACCTACTGATGGGGCCTGTTGCGACGTCTTGGCGCCTGGAGCATCGGCATAGCTAATCCCGGAGGTCACAAGGGAACAAAGAACAAGTAAAAAAACAAAGATGCTGCGCTTTACCGGCATTTTTCCTCTTTTCCGCAAAAAGAATAGACGGATAAAGAATTAACATGAGGCTTAAAAATAGAAGACCAACTCAAACGAAGATAAGATAGAAGAAAACGCGAAATTCATTATAGCAGCATTAGATCGATATGTCAATGGTTTTTTGTTCA
>CAYQDH010000078.1:0-2506 GCA_964416075.1 uncultured Anaerolineales bacterium
CCGTCGTATTGATGCGCGTATGGGAGCGCAGCAGCCGCATCTCGGATCCGAAAGCGCACATGACGACCAACCGGGGGGACCCGTACGTTGTCGGCTGAGGGGATGGTTGAGAGGCACATCCGCACAGGAAAACAACGAGGCACAGGATGGCTATGCGTCGCGCGGTGTTCATAGAACTGTCCCCTGCTTGGAAAGATCAGAAGATGAATCAGTGCTCGAAAGCCGCATCCAAGGCTCGCTGGGAGATGGTGCGATAGACTTCGGCAAGGCGCTCCCGCAGCAAGTCGTCCTCGGCAAAGGCGGGATCGCCCAATATTTTGAGCAGCTCCATCTCCACCTGCGGCCGGGCCACCTGTATCTTGAGGCTCTGGATCTCCTCTCCCATCTGCCAGAAGCTATGCAAGCAGTTTTCCAGAGGCCGGTCCCTAGCCACGAGCGAACGAGCCGCTATGCCGTGACCGCCTCTCAGTACAGGGCCCGCAGCCAGGTCCGCGCGCTTTTCGCGCAGCGCCGTCATAATCTGCTCTTTGGTTCGCCCTCGGATGGCAAAGAGCGTGAAGGGGTCTTCATCAAGGATTTCACCGAGCAAGAGCAGAATAGCAGCCATGTGCTTGCAGGGCGTGGCCATGTCGGGGCAGGTGCAGGCCATCTTGAGCTCGCTCACAGAGGCTGGGAAGAGCGACACGCCTACGGAGTTGAAACTTTCCTCGATGCTCTGTGGCATTTCGCCGTTGAGCAACTGCGCCGCATAGATGGCCTGCTTGGCCATTGCCTCGATCACTCGCTCCCATTCGGGCTCGCTTAGCGTCCTGATCTCCAGGCGCACATTATAGGGCTGAGGCCGCGTGCCCTGGACATGCGCCAGTACGACACCTACCTGTACGCCCATATCGACAACCTGGCCGCCGCGTGCATAGGTGCGGCCATGAGCCAGCCTGGCGGGGTCGACCAGGTGTGTCAGTGCCCTCGACCAACGCCCGGCCCACCAGCTTCTGGCGGATTCCCCTGCCTGGTTGCGGGCGCGGGTTCCATTCTTCGCTGGCAACGAGTCTGTGTCGTATGCGTTCCCGTTGCGGGGCGCCCGCAATTCCTCGAGCACATCATCTTGATTAGACATATCAGTCGATCTCCACCGCTTCACTACGCAGAGTGATAAGGTCATGCAACTGCTCGGTGCTGAGCTCGGTCAGCCATTCCTCGCCCGTACTGACAATGCTTTCTGCCAGTGCACGCTTGCTCTCGATCAGCATATCGATGCGTTCCTCCAGAGTCCCCAGGCAGATGAACTTTTGCACCTGTACGTCTCGCGTCTGGCCAATACGATAGGCCCGATCGGTGGCCTGGTCTTCCACGGCCGGGTTCCACCACCGGTCATAGTGGAAGACGTGGTTGGCCCGCATCAGATTCAGTCCTGTACCCCCGGCTTTGAGGGAGAGGACGAAGATGTGCGGCGCATCCGGATCGTCCTGGAAACGCTGCAACATGTGATCCCGCTGTTTCTGCTGGGTGCCGCCATGCAAAAAGAGCACCTCTTGGCCAAAAGTGGCCTGCAGATGTTGCTGCAGCAAGGCTCCCATCCGGGCAAATTGCGTGAACACCAGAGCGCGGTCGCCCACCGCGAGCACTTCCTCGATCATCTCTGTCAGGCGGTTCAGCTTGCCGGATCGTTGGCCCGTCTCCGATCCGTCGCCCAGATAGAGCGCCGGGTGGTTGCACACCTGTTTTAGCCGGAGCAGCATGGAGAGGACCAGTCCTCGACGCTTGAGCGTATTCTCCGCGGGATCGAGGTTCTGCAGTTGGGCCATGGCATCGTTGACGATGGCCTCATAGAGGGTCGCTTGTTCCCGAGTCAGGTTGCTGTAGACCTTGTACTCGAACTTTTCTGGGAGGTCCCTGATCACCAAGGGGTCCGTTTTGAGGCGGCGCAAGATGAAGGGGCGTACCAGGGTGCGCAGCCTTTCTGATGCCCCCGTATCCTGGTATCGCTCGATGGGCACAGAAAAGGCACGCCGGAAACCCTCCAAGGGGCCCAGATAGCCTGGGTTGAGGAAGGACATGATGGACCACAACTCGGAGAGGTGATTCTCGACGGGCGTGCCGGTGAGAGCCACACGGTTGATTCCCTGGAGACGGCGGATCGCGCGTGCCTGTTGGGTGATGGGATTCTTGATGTTTTGGGCCTCATCCAGAATGATGTTGCTCCATGAAACCTTGACCAGGTCATCTATGTCGCGACGCACCAGACCATAGGTGCTGATCACCAAGTCGTGTTCGCGCGTCTGCTGGATGAGATCCTCGCCACCAGCACGACCGCTTCCATGGTGCACGAGGACGCGTAAGGTGGGCGCAAAGCGGGTTACTTCGCGTTGCCAGTTGCCCACCACGGAGGTGGGGCAGATCACCAATGAGGGACCACCGGTAGACCCATTATTGCCTCGCGTGTGAAGCAGCAGAGAGATAGCCTGGATAGTCTTGCCCAGGCCCATGTCGTCGGCCAGGCATGCGC
>CAYQDH010000078.1:2516-15052 GCA_964416075.1 uncultured Anaerolineales bacterium
AAAACCCCACTGGCGCAGGAAGGTCAGCCAAGAGAACCCGCGGTTCTGGTATGGTCGCAGTTGGCCGTGCAGCTCAGATGGTGAAGGCAATTCCTCGATCTGGTCGTCGCCGTCAAGGCGTTCTAGGAGCTGTGTCAGACCATCGTCGAGCTCAACCTCGCCAAGTGCCAGGCCGTCGATCTCCGTCTGTGCGCCAAGTGCGACGCGCAGGGCATCCGCCATGGAGAGCTCGGCGCGCTCCCGTTGCTTTTCCCAGAAGGCGATGGCGGCCTCTACCTGATCAGGCTGCAGAAGGACCCATCGGCCGCGCACCTGCACCAAGGGTGTCTTGAGGGCAGCGAGGCGTTCGAATTCCTCGCGGGTCAGGGGCTCGTCTCCCAACGCCAGCTCCCAGTCGTAAGTAACAAGGGCATAGAGCCCCATGAGGCCAGAGCCCGACTCGGGCTTGGAGCGCATCTTGATGCGTACGCGAAGTCGCGTGTCCGGCTTGTTCCACCAGGGTGGCACCATGACACCCAGGCCTACACCTTCGAGCAAGCGCGCCGTCTCTCGCAAAAAGTTATAGGCTTCTTGAGCCGTCAACGTCGCCGAGTCGGGGCATCGCGATTTGAGGCTACGCTCGATGGCTGGGCAGAGCCGCGCAGCCATGCCCAGGCCAGCCAAGAGTTTTTCCTGAGGCTGATCGAAACGGTGATTCAGGTAGCTCAACGTGCTGCCACGCTCGCGCCACACTTCCTGGGCGGGCACGAGGAGGCTGGGATCGTCATGAGCCTGTAGAAAGTAACGCAGGACCCAGTCGGGAGAGACGATGCGTCCCGAGTCACTGTCGAACTCGGGTGGCTCTAGACGGAAACACAATCTGAAGGCGGCATCTGCCGCAGGTTGGGCACGGTGTGTCCAGCTCTGCCAGGCCTGATAAAAGCGGGTTAGTTCGTGCTCGCGGGATGTGGGCCACTCGATCCTGCTCCTGCTAGACCACAGAGACTGCCACCACACCTGAGAGATATCGGGCGATGCCTGGAAGCGCGGTGGGGCCTCCATGCCCAGGGTGGCGGCTTGAGGAGAGAGGCGCGCCCAATCGCGTACGGCACTGTCGATGAGTTGGTGTAGAAAGCTATGGAGCACATCTTGCGCTTGGGGCCCATCATGATGGTTCATCTCGCTGCGCTCGCGGAAAAGAGCACGGCAGACTGGGGGCATGTTGCGGCCTAGAATCTGCAGGCGCGCCTCATCTCGCGGGTCATCAACAACAGGTAGCCATACGCCGCGCACGCCCCCATCATTCGCGGCGAGCCCAGGGATAAAGCAGCCACGGGCTAGCAATTCCAGCGCGAACTTGGCCGCCAACCCCCAGTAGCGCAAATCCGCCCCCAACTGGTGGTCGGCCAGTTGCTGGTGATTGCTGGCCGGGAGCGCAGCCAATACATCGAGCATGTGCAGGATGGGTATGCCGATACCTTCGATGCGCCAGGGCACAAGGCGCAATTCGTCCGTGTGACTCTCTTCCTCGCCCCAGGCTTGGGCCAGCCAAGGAGGCAGCACAGGAGCCTGATCGTCCGAAGGTAAGAGAGCGACACGCGTGAGTCGTTCGGCAGTGCGCCAATCCGTGTCGGGTACATAGGTGGACAACAGATTGGCTATTTCGATACTTGTGGCTGCAAAAGGGTGCCGTTGGATGCGCGGTGTGTGGCCATTGCCGCCGTTGGCTACAGCCGCAGCACGCTCAGCCCAGACGAAAAAGAGCTCGTCGGCCTCACCCTCCGAGTTCACGATCCACGTACCATGCAGAATCGAATTCATCAATGCAAAGCCACCAACCAGCAGGGCCAGAAGGGGGAACGCCCTGAAAAATTGAATGTTAATTATACGCCAATTCCCGCTGGCCGGCCAAAACGCGATTTTACGTCAAGGGGCTTTCCTCGACGGACCCAGGCTCAGCGGTGTGAGCGCTTGCCGGTCATGTGCTCGATGGTGATCTTGATCACAGCCATCTTGGCCATGGCCACATCGCTAAATGCGCAAGGCCCCTTGTCGCCATAGTGGGCCATCAGCACACTCAGAGCGGCGCGCTTTTCCTCTTGGTCGTCGAGCAGCGAGGCCTGTCCCCAGCCGATGATGCTGGCATAGTGTACGCTCCATGCGCAGGGCGTGGCGGCGGGTAACATTTGCACATCGACTTCGACCTCAAAGCAGACCTGGGGATGATGGCTCAGGATATCGAGCTTGTATCCCCCGGGTGCGGAATGAACGTACAACGCGTTGTCGCAGTAGCCAAAACACACGGGCACAACATATGGCCTATCACCATCGATCAGGCCAAGACGGCACACGATGGCACGCTCGAGGATAGCATCGAGATCTGCCCGGTCAGTGATCTCCTGTTCTTGTCGTCGCAAGGGTCGCCCTCCTTTGCGGTGGTGTGGCGGAACACCGATGGGGTACTGTAATTCGCCCTGGGCCCACCGTCAAATGGCATTTGGGCCGCAAGGCCGGGTAATCGCTCTACAACGATACCACCCTCGGAACAAGCGATTGACCCGTACTGGCATAGGCTGTAGAATGGGCACCGATTGGAGCAGCGGGGTCTCCCGATGGTAGGATCGGGTTTTGGGCGCAGGAGTGAGGGCTTGGCGTCTGAATGGGGGAGGTGCTATCCTATGCAAGATTTTGCCGAAGCATCGCCGGCGCATGTCAGGGTCGATGCCGGTCAGCGCCAGCCATTGCGACGCATCTGGCGCTATGTGGGGTACGACGAGGTGAATTATACCACGACACCTCATGGTCGCATGCTGCTGGGCAAGCTGGGCTCGCTTTCCGATGGTCCCTATTTCATCCGGGCACACTACTTGCTGTGCTCCGGAGATGGCGTGGGCCGACCCAAGTGGGGCTCCACGAATGTTTATACTGAGAATACTCAGGGCAAGCCGGTGTACACCTGGGAGCTCCTGGATCGTGTGCTGGATACATATCTCGAGCAAGGCTGTGTTCCTTTTGTGGAGCTGGGCTTTATGCCCGAGGCTTTGAGTATGGCACCCGCAGGCACCACCTATGATGCCCTGCTCGAGGGGGGATGGCGCTACCCACCCAAGGATTACGTCCGCTGGCAGGGCTTGGTACAAGCTCTGGCCGAGCATTGCTTGCAGCGCTACGGCCTGCGAGAGGTTAGCCGGTGGTATTGGGAGTTGTGGAACGAGCCGGACATCTTTTATTGGGCCGGGTCTCTGGAGCAGTATTGTTGCCTGTATGATCACACGGTAGCAGGGCTGGTGGGGGTACTGCCGCAGGTGCGCGTGGGTGGACCTGCCACCACCAATCCAGATTCGCCCAGGGCGAGCGAGTTCCTGCGCCGCTTTCTGGCCCACTGTGTGTCCGGCTACAATGCCGTCACCAGCGGGCAAGGCGCTCGTCTCGATTTCATCAGCTTTCACACCAAAGGGGGGAGCTACCGCCGGGAGGCGGAGTGGAGCAAGCAAACTCCCACCATCCATCGCCTGGTGCACAACGTGGTCACCGGCCTGGCTATCGCTGCTGAATTCCCCGAACTGGCTGGTCGCGAGGTCATTCTCACGGAATGCGATCCGGATGGTATGGCTGCCTATGGAAAGCATGACAATCCCAACCTCGTGTTTCGCAATACCGAGTATTATGCCAGTTATGTGGCCACGGCCGTCTGCGAGATGATCGACTTGTGCGGCCCCAGCGGCTTGAGAGTCGATGGACTGCTGACCTGGGCCTTTCAGTTCGATGGCCGCGAGTATTTCGAGGGCTTGCGTACGTTGAGCACCAACGGTATCGACAAGCCCGTGCTCAACGTGTTCCGCATGCTGGGCGAACTGGGCGGCACTCGACTGGCCTTGGAGAGCGACGCGACGCGCGATGTGGTGGCCCAAGGGGGGCCCGACAGCCCCGAGTTGTCCGCGCGAGTGACGGGGTTGGCCGCCATAGATGGCACGGGCTCGGTGCAAGTGTTGCTGGCCAGTCACCATGACGACTGGGATGTCCACGTGTCTACAGGAATAGAGCTCGACATCATGGGACTGGAGGAAGAACGCCAATATCGGGTGGAGCGCTACGTCATCGATGCAAAGCACAGCAATGCTCATACGGCGTGGATGGAGATGGGACAACCGCAAGAACCCACCCGGGATCAGCTGCATGTCCTGTGTAGAGCAGGTGCATTGCAGAAGGTGCACGACAGTATCCTGTGGAGCGATGATGGACACCTGACGGATAGATTCGTACTGCCGGCACACGGTGTGACGCTACACCGTGTATCCCCAGCCTAGCATACTGCGCATCGCGGTCTGTCAGCACTACAGACAGGACAGCTTTGTGGCCGGTATGCTGTCGCAAGAGAGTACAATACTGCACTATTAGGAGGGTGATAATGGAACTTGCGGATCTTTTCGAGACGACCGAGATGCAAGAGGTTGCCAGCGGCTTTCGCTTTACTGAGGGACCGGTCTGGCATCCTGCGGGGTACCTGGTCTTCAGCGATATCCCGGCAAGCACCATCTATCGTTGGACGCCGGGCTCGCCACCGCAGGCCTGGCGATCACCCAGCGGGAATTCCAACGGCTTGACCTTCGATCGGCAGCGGCGCCTGGTGGCCTGCGAGCATGGCAACCGGCGGGTGTCGCGCACCGAGGCGGATGGCACCGTTGTGGATCTGGCGACGCATTACGAGGGCAAGCGGCTGAATAGCCCCAACGATGTAGTGGTGCGCAGCGACGGCAGCGTGTATTTCACCGATCCACCGTACGGGATCAAGCCGGAGGATAAAGAGTTGCCTTTCCATGGCGTCTATCGCCTTGCCCCAGATGGCAAGTTGGAGCTATTGGTCGACGATTTCGATAGGCCCAATGGATTGGCTTTCTCCCCCGACGAGAAAACGCTGTACATCGACGACACCACGCGAAGGCAGATCCGCGCCTTTGACGTGGCTCCTGCAGGGTCCCTCTCCAATGGGCGGCTCTTTGCGCAGATGGAGTCTGAAATGGAGGGTGGGCCCGATGGCATGAAGATCGACGTTGAAGGTAATATCTACTGCACGGGTCCGGGGGCGGTGTGGGTCTATCGGCCCGATGGCACGCTAGTGGGCTGGGTGGTCGGACCCCAACGACCGGCCAACCTGGCTTTCGGAGGCCCCGATCTAAAGATGCTGTACATCACTGCGCGGACAGGATTATACGCCCTACACACCAGGATCGCTGGAGTGCCTGTGTTTTAGATCAGCAAGAGGGCGACTTTGCTGATCAACCATCTAGAGGAAAGGATTTGTTATGATCGAGCTACCTACTTCTGTGCCACCTCTACAGGATCGCCGTTACGACCTCATTCTCAAAGGCGGCCATGTCATCGATCCCAAGCATGGCCTCTCCACGCGAATGGACGTGGCCATCGCCGGCGGGCGCATTGCGGCCGTGGAAAAAGACATCTATCCCTTGCATGCCCAGCGCGTTCTCGACGTGAGCCCCTACTATGTGACACCCGGCTTGATCGACATGCACGTGCACCTGGACCACCGTTTCTACGAGGGTGGTCTCGTGGCCGATGCACATAGCTTCTCACAAGGCGTCACGACTTTTGTCGATGCTGGCTCGCCCGGCGCTCTAAGCTGGGACGAATTCTACCAGAACATGGTGCAGCGGTCGCGAACACGTATCCTGGCCTTTCTCAACATCGTGGATGACGGCATGCGCGGCGCCGTGGAACAAGAGACGTTTCGCATGAGGCCCGAACTGGCGGCTGAGAAGGCTCTCGCGCATCCCGATCTGATCGTGGGCATCAAGTGTGCCCACTATTGGACGTGGCAGCCTTACGATGCCGACCATGGCCCCTGGACCAACGTCGATCGCGCGGTGCAAGCCGCGGAGTTGTGCCACATGCCGGTTATGGTGGACTTTTGGCCGCGGCCCGAGCGGCCCTATGCCGACTTGATCCTGAAAAAGCTGCGCCCGGGCGATATCCACACCCACGTTTTTGCTCAGCAGTTCCCCATCCTAGACGAAGAGGGGCGACTCAACCCCATCATGAATGAAGCCCGAGAGCGGGGCGTCATCTTTGACTTGGGGCATGGCGGGGGCAGCTTTTGGTTCCGAAATGCAGTCCCGGCGATGGCCCAGGGCTTTGTTCCCGATTCGCTGGGCACTGACCTGCACAGGAGCAGCCTTCCCTGGTTGCCCGGTGGTCAGCTAGGGGTTATGAGCAAGTACCTGTGCATGGGCATGAGCCTGGAGGAGACGGTGATGCGCGCCACCGTGACTCCCGCGCGACAGATCAGCCGTCCCGAACTGGGCACGCTGGATGTTGGCGCGGAGGCGGATGTGGCTGTGCTGACGGTTCGCGAGGGCGAGTTCGCCTATGTCGACTGTGGCAAAGCAAAGATGATGGGCCGCCAAGCGCTACAGGCGATCCTCACGTTGCGGGCCGGACAGGTGATGTATGACTCGGTGGGTCTCAGCATACCCGACTGGTACAACGCACCACCGGCATATTGGATCTGCAGGCAGGCCGGCGCCGCACCGGCGAAGAAGGGCTGAGCGCCAAGAGCTACACCGGACCAACTCGTGCCTGGGCGACGCGCATCGCCCAGGCACACAGCGATCATCCCCTCGGGGTCGACGGCGTCAGGGTCGACGGCGTCAGGATTAGCGGCGCACGGTAACGCCCGTGCGCATCCCAGGTGGGAGATACTCATGGCGAAGGTCGAGCACGACGATGTGCCGCGAGCGTGTGGCATTCCAGACGATCTCCATGTTGCTCCAATCGGGTTGCGATAGGTTGACGCCATAGAGGTTGCGGCTCTCGACCATAGAGGTGATCCAATGATCGCCCCGGCCGCAAAAGTGGATGCATCCCCCAAAGACGTCCAGCACGCGCTGATCGTATGGCTTGACAAAGGTCTCGTACTGCGCCGGGGAAAGCATCACGGGCGTATCGTCGCGCAGCATGGCCCCGCCACGCATCATGATCGACCAGTGGCTGGTGAAATCGTTTCCTTCACCCAGTTCCCTCTTCCACAACGTAAGCCAGGCGACATAGGTGCGCACCACCAGGTCGAGTAGGGCATGCACCAGTTCGGGCTCATCGTAGAGCGCCAGGAAAATGTCGGGCCCCCATAACAGGTGAGCCACATCAAAGGGCCCCTGCAGGTCGGGGTGGTAAATGTGCACTTGGCTGGCCAGGGCTGAATAGGGGGCCAGTGTCTCGCGGTAATAGGCGGCCGTATCGAGGCAGATTCCGCCCAGCCCGGCCCGGAGGTCTGGGAGACCGGTATCGATGAGGCGACGAACAGTATCGCGGTCGGGCAGGTGGTGTGCCCACGGCAGCGACATCTCGGTGAGCTGGTACTTGCCGCCCAGGATGGTGGGCAGGATGACTGTGCCGTAGTTGGCTCGGATGGCCAGCGGATGGTCGTCGCGGGCCTGCAAGTGCAAGAAGGGCTGGCGGAGTTGCGAGAGAAGCATCTTTTCGCGGTCGACAAAGGTGTCGTTGTAGGGAAAGTCGGGCCAGTCCGTGTCGGGGACGGGCGGAAGCTCGCCCCATACGTAAGGCAGTTCGTCCATGTCCTCCCATGAAAAAGCAGCCTCGTAGCGGCGTCGTACCCGCGCATAGTGCTCGGGATCGATCAGGCGGTCGAACTTGGCCAGGTACTTGTTCAGTGTCATGGTTCCGGCGTCTCCTGGTGTGCAAGGAACGCGATTCGAGATCGCGGTTATGGTAGATGGCATGATCGGGCAGGCGTTACTCCGTCCATACGGAGGCCAGGGCAGACAGGACGCCTTCGCCGAGAAGGATATCCGTGACAGCGTAGATGTTCTCCTGGCGCCCCTCAAAGGCCCACACCTGGCTGGTGTCACTTGACGATAGCTCGCCGCTGCTCCCTCCGATGCCCGGCGCATGGTACTCGAGCTCACCAAAGCGGCCATAGCCCCCGTCGTCGTTATAGCCTTGGAAGGCATAGCCCCACTCGGTGACGTTATCCCAGGGCGGATCGATATAGTCGCCCGAAGGATTGACCTGGAAGTTGCGCACGACCAGGGTCCAGCAATCCTCAGCCGTCTGGCGAAGATAGCCCGCCCTGCCGACCAGATGGATGGCCCGCAGCCCGATCTTGTATCGCCTGGCGCCATCGATACGCAACAGAACCGCACGTAGACCATGGCGGACGTACTCGGGGACTGGGGGCTGCATATAGTCGCGCACGGCGGTCGGACCCAACGTAGGCACGATCATCCAGCCGCTGGCGGGAAGCATCATAATGCTCCAAAGATCGATGGCAGCCGTTCCGTCGGATGGACTGAGCAAGTTGAGCGTTGTGCTTTGCTCGTATCCCACATAGTGCACCTGGTCCAGCCACGCCGACACGTCCGGCTCGTGGCGCAAGGGGTTGGCCAATAGGCGGATGGACCGGGAAATCTCCACTTGACAGGTGCTGTGCTGCCGATAGAGGGGCACCGTGGCTGTGAGATTCAGGCGCACGCCGTCCTGGGTTTGGATGGCGGTATAGGTTCCGGGATCGACCTGGCGAGGAACGAGGTAGGTGCTCCAGGGATCGTTCAGGTCGCCCAGGTGTGTATCCACTTCAGGCCCTACCCAGATGCGGTCTCCACCGGTGTTCACCCATGTGGTACTGGCCAGGACCTCGGGGGCGGATTCGGGTGCAGCCAAGCGCGGGTTGACCCAGAAGGTGTTATCCCCGCCGGATCGAGTGAATAGGCCAATGATACGTCCCCCGTGAGGCAGGATCAACGCAGAACCACCCTGCGCGGTACGCAAGGCTATAGGCACCTGCCCGCTCGAGCTCAGGACATCGGTCAGCAGTTGCTCTGATACGGTGTTCACAGGCCACCTTCCTTTCGCATGGACAAGAGCACGAGATCGTTCCGGAGGCAAGGGCATTATGCCGTGCAACCAGGGCTCTGTCAATGCGAGCAGCGTGTCGATAGGGATCGGGTAGAGCTTTGTGAAAGCTTGCCTTGACAGCGTGCTGTGGCGTCTTAGAATGAATACCATCTTCGGCCGGTAGGCAAAAAGGAGTAGGATCCATGAGTTCTGCGACTATCGATACCTATGCCCTGCTGCCACGCTTCAAGTATCTCCGCGTGGTGGATGTTGTCGATGCCATGGATGGCATCGGTTATTTCGATATCGGGTTGATGGACCCGGAGGTGCGCCCCCTATGGCTGGGCATGAAGTGGTGGGGTGTGGCCGTGACTGAGCGCTGCGTGCCCGCTAACCGGCCGATGTGGCCGCTGGAGACCACGGAGGATATCGTCAATGCCCATGGCATATGGTTCAAAGAGATGGGCCACATGGGTGTGGACCAGTATGTCCGCGCCGGCAGCGTGGTTGTCACGGATACGGGGAACACCAAGGAAGTGGGATTCTGGGGATCGAACAATGCGTTGGGCATGGTAGCTCGCGGTGTTGTGGGGATCGTCACCGATGGCTATTGCCGCGACACGTACGAAGTGGCTCTGCAAAGGACGCCGATCTGCGCGCGCATGCGCGGGCGCACGATCATCCCTGGGCGCATCCAGGTAGTGGAAGTGCAGGGCACGGTCAGCTGCGGCGGCGTGCAGGTGAGGCCCGGAGATATCGTGGGCTGCGATGATGACGGCGTTTTGGTGCTGCCTCAAGAGATCGCAGCAGCGGCGGCCACCCACGCCATAGCGATTCTCATCGCCGACATGAAGGGCCGCCGCAGGCTCTACGAGCGGCTGGGTATGGCGCCTGACGAGACGGTCGACGTCGACACGGTCGAGGCGTACTACAGCCAGTTCTAACGGGAGCGAACTAGACATGGATAAACAGGATTAATGTGAAGTCCTGTCTATCCATGTAATTCCTTTACGGCTTGACGACGGTGCCGTCCATGCGGCGGATCTCGGCCCATGCGCCATTGTACTCGTGCTCGGGGAACGGGTACTTGGCCGCCAACTCCTCATTGATGTCGATGCCCAGCCCGGGTTTGTCGTTGGCCCACATGCAACCGTCGTGGACCTCCGGGCAGCCAGGAAAGACCTCCCTGGTCCGCTCGGGGAAGAGAGAAAGCTCCTGGATGCCGAAGTTGGGCGCCGCCAGATCCAGGTGCATGTTGGCCGCGTGCCCTACCGGGGAGACATCGCCGGGGCCGTGCCAGGCCGTGCGCACGCCCATGAACTCGCAGAAGGCGGCCAGCTTACGGGCCATGCTCAGTCCGCCGATATCAGAGATATGCACGCGGATGAAATCGATCAAGCGCTCCCTGATGAGGGGTACATATTCGGCCTGGTTGACGAAGAGCTCGCCCATGGCGATAGGTGTGGAGCACTGGGCTCGAACCATGCGGAAATAGTCATTGTCTTCGGGCGCGAAGAGATCTTCCAAGAAGAAGAGCCGGTAGGGCTCCACCGCCTTGGCCAGCCACACTCCCTGGATGGGCGGAATGCGCTCGTGCACGTCGTGCAGCAACTCTACTTCGTCGCCAAGGTTGACGCGCAAATGCTCGAGCAATCTGGGCACGGTGCGCACATAGGGCGTCGGTTCCCATGTGTGACGTTGATGGGGGTCGAGGGCCGGCATGACGGCGCCAGACCGGCTGCCATAAGTGCTCAGGCCCGGTATGGCCACTTGCACGCGCAGATAGCGGTACCCTTGCTCGAGGTAGGCGCGCGCTCTCTCCTCCACCTCGCCGAAATCCTTGCCCGAGGGATGCACATAGACGGGCACGGCCTCGCGGCATTTGCCGCCAAGAAGCTGGTAGACAGGCATGTTGGCGCGCTTGCCCTTGATGTCCCACAGCGCCTCGTCGATACCGCTCATGGCATTGTTCAGCACCGGGCCACTGCGCCAGTAGGAGCTGACATACGCGGCTTGCCATATATCCTCGATGCGATCCACATCGCGGCCGATTACAAAGGGCTTGAGGTAATCCTCGATGGCCGAGGCGACAGCCAATGGCCGCTGGGTAAAGGTGGCGCAACCCAGACCGTATAGGCCGGGTTCACTGGTCATGACCTTGACCACCACCAGGCGAATGTGATCGGGGGCGGTGAGGATGACCTTGACATCCGTGATCTTGAGGGGTGGAAGACCCTTTTCGGACATATAAACCTCCACAAAATAGATAGGGTGGGCGCACAGTGGCATGCCGGCGCTCGTTGGCTGAATATACCATGTCTCTTGCCGTGATACAAGCGCTCGGAAGCAAGAACCTGGGTTGACCAACGCCCCTCATTGGGTTAACTTGGCGTGGCTGCGCTTCGCGTGACCGCGTCCGGCGCGAGCCTATTGGCGTATGATTGTTAGGAAGGGGACTCTTATGCGCCGCCAGGACTATGCGGGTATCGCCCTGATCTCGGCCGCGACGATGATGTTCGAGTTGGCTCTGACGCGCATCTTTGCCGTAGCCGAGTGGTATCATTTCGTCTTTTTGAGCATCAGCGTAGCTCTGTTGGGCTATGCTAGTAGTGGGGCGTTTCTGGCTCTACTGCGTTCAGGCCGCCTCAGCAGCCTGGTGCCTGCGGTGATGGAGATGACCGTCCTGGCTTTCCCCTGGCTCATCATTGCCGCGTATGGGATTGTCAACAGCGTGCCGTTTGACTCGTACCAATTGGCCTGGGATTCCCGACAACTGCTGTATGTGGCAGTTTACTACTTGGGCTTGATTCTGCCCTTTGCTGCCAGCGGGCTGGTAGCGGCTCATTACTTGGCATTGCAGCGGAAAGGCAGCCACACCGTCTATGCGGCCAACCTGGCGGGATCGGCTCTGGGGGCTGTGGGTTTGCTCGTGGTGCTACCAAACCTGGGAGGCGAAGGTGCGGTAGCGGTCGCCGGCGGTCTCGGCGCTCTGGGGGGCCTGGGTCTCGCCCTCGGATCAGGGCGCAGGAGCGGTGGATGGCGATGGGCATCGCTGGCCGTGTCCGTCATCTCACTGGTGGGCTGCGCCGTGTTGGCGTGGGTGCAGCCGACTTGGATGACCGTGCGCATGTCGCCCTACAAGAGCTTGCGCTATGCCCTGCAATCGGTAGGAGCCCGGCTGGCCTATCGTCGCTGGAACGCGTATTCACGGGTGGATGTGGTGGAGAGCGCCAGCATTCACTCTTTTCCCGGGCTGAGTTTGCGTTACCAGGGGTCCCTTCCTCCGCAGCACGGCCTGACGTTGGATGGCGATAACCTCGTACCTCTGTCGCGCCGCCAAACCGAGGAGGATTTAGCTTTTTTGGCGTATCTACCGAGTAGCATCCCCTACCAGCTTCGCCCGCAGGCAACTGCGCTGATCCTACAGCCAGGGGGTGGAATGGACGTCGCGGTGGCGCTGCAGATGGGTGCGCGCCACGTGTCGGTGGTGGAGCAGAATCCCCTCGTGGTGCAGGTGGTGCAGGACCTGTATGGCGCATACAGTGGACACCTGTATCGCGACCCACGGGTAGAGGTGCGTATCGAAGATGCGCGGAGCATGCTGCAGCGAAGCAGTGGGCAGTATGACATCGTGCACTTGGCGCTGAATGAGAGCTATCATCCCTTGGTGTCGGGCGCCTACAGCCTGG
>CAYQDH010000079.1:0-15012 GCA_964416075.1 uncultured Anaerolineales bacterium
GCTGCCACAGGAAGAAGCCAGATCCCTGAAGGGGAGAGGGCCGTGAGGATGGGGTACAGTGCATAGCTGAACGCCGCGATGAACAGAACCTTGCGATGGGTCAGCCTGTTAGCGGAGCGCCCCCAGTAGATGTACCCGATCACCAAGGCGGCATTGCCCACTGTGCCGCGCAAGCCGATCAATGTATCGGGGACATCCAGGACATTGACCCAATAGAGGCTGTACAGGGCAACCGGGAAATTGAGTGCAATCCGGTAGACGATGGTCGCCGCCATAAAAGCCATGAACGGCTTGTGTTGGAGCACCGGTCGCCAATAGTCCACGAATCGCCGTGGGGCAGCCCAGATTCCTCGTGGTCTCTCTCCAGCTGTTCCCTCTTCGGGCGCGTGCTCGAGGGGGGGAACCACAATCTTGGAGAAAAAGTAGGGATCCAGCGCCGCACTGGCGAAAGAGATGAAAAAGACAACCTGGTAGTTTAGCGGAAAGGTGATGTGATCCAGCAGCCAACCGAAAAAGGCGCTGCTGACCGCCATGACCATGCTAAGCAGAGCCCAGCGAATACCGTTCATCTCCGCCCGGCGCCGCGGTGACACCGCACGGGCCACCACGGAGGTCCAGGCGGGAATCCCCACCGCCTCGGGGAAGGTCTTGAGTGCCCAGATAATGACCAGAGCCACAGGCAGCCATTGGATAGGCACTACCCAGGGGGCCACGGCGCATAGGAAATACCCGATCAACACCAGGTAGGCGTAGCGGACACGCACCTTCACCTGATCATTGCTGCGCTCGGCGATCATCGCTGCTGGCATGAGCACAAAGATGGCCAAGAGCGCCGGAGCCGAGGTGAGCAGGCTCACCAACGTGGAGCTAGCGCCCAGGCGCGCCAGAAACACCGGCAGGAAGGAGATCAGCCCGCCCGAGGCGACGCCGATGGACGCCGTGTTCAGGTAGAGCAGCCGCGCGTTGCGATCCTCATCCGTGCGCGGGCGGACAACGGCCGAGTGCGTGATCCGCCGCAGGGCGCGGCGCACGGCCTGGTTTACCCCGGTCAGCATGGAGCGGGCTCTCCCGGCCACGGCTTGAATCGTCATTGCCTCTTTCACTCTCGTGTCAAGTGTGTGGGTGCACCTCTTGGCGCCAACCCCAGCGCGCCGCCCATTGTAGCACCGCCCGCAGCCCGGGGCAAAGAGCCCGTTCCGGCTGGCTCTTCCATCTTTCCCCTGTGCCACCGACCCTCGACAGGCCGGTAGCTTTTGCACAGCGGTTGCTCCCTCCCAAGCACGCGCGCTATAATACGGACCGTTCCGCAGTCTACTGTGCCCAGTGCGAGCACGAGCCAACGCGCTTGCGGCACAGCAACCTTCGCCCTTTGGGAGAGGAGAGACCAACATGCGTGCTGACACCGAGTGGTTCATGCGCGCCCGTTGGGGCGTGTTTACCCATTACCTGGCCGGTCCCCAGACCTCGGTCGATGACTGGAACCGCCAGGTCGATGCGTTCGATGTGCAAGCCCTGGCTCGTCAGCTCGAGTCGGTGGGGGCACCCTACTATTTTATCACGCTCGGCCAGAACTCGGGGCACTATTGCTCGCCCAACGCCACCTACGATGACCTGGTGGGGATCCGGCCCAGCAAGCTCTCGCGGCGCGATCTCATGGCCGACCTCTACGACGCCCTAACGCCGCGGGGCATCTCCTTGCTCGTCTACCTCCCCAGCGGCGCGCCCTCTATGGACCCGGTGGCTATGGAGCGCCTGGATTGGCGATGGGGGTTCGTCAAGCCCTGGCCGTCGCACGGCGGAGAGCAGACCGGCGAGCGGCTGGCCGCGTTTCAGGAGCGCTGGGAGGCCATCATCCGCGAATGGTCGATCCGCTGGGGAGAGAGGGTGCGCGGCTGGTGGTTCGATGGCTGCTACTTTGCTGAGGCCATGTATCGCCACCCGGAGCCTCCCAACTTTCAGAGCCTGGCCGCCGCGGCCAAGGCGGGCAACGCCGATAGTGTCGTGGCTTTCAACCCTGGCGTCAAGGTGCCGGTTATCTGCCACAGCGAATACGAGGATTATACCGCGGGCGAAATATCCGAGGCTTTCCCCGTGTGCAAGGAGCGTTGGTTGGAAGGCGCGCAATACCATATCCTCAGCTACCTGGGAGAGCGTTGGGGTGGAGGAATGCCGCGCTTCCCCGATCGCTTTGTCATAGGCTACACCGAGCACGTCAATAGCCACGAAGGCATCGTCACCTGGGACGTGCCCATCACGCCGGAGGGGCAAATCCCCGCGCCATTCATCGAGCAGCTGATGGCGCTCAATGCGGGGCTGCTCGCTGGTCCGCAGGCAGCGGACACCTGGCGTTGGCGCAGCCGCTTGTGCTCTTAGCCACCTAACCCGGGTCACGAGTGGTCGTGCGATCAGCGGCATACAAGCCGCGCCTGCAGCGAGAATCGTCGCCGCGTGTCCTCGCAACAACAGCTATCGAGAGAACGCTATTTCAAATCAACCGGGACAAGACAAGAAAACGGAGCATACATGACAACACGAGAAAAGATCCATCTAGGCATCGTGGGCGCTTGCGGGCGCGGGGGCAGCTTCAAGCGCGCCACCGACGCCCTGGAGACCGTGCGCGTGCACGCCGTCTGCGATACCAACGCCGCCGACCTTCACGAGGCCGCGCTGCGGTTGGGAGCCAGCGAAGAGTATACCGACTATGACACCATGTTGGAGCGCTCGGACCTGGATGCTGTCATTATCGGCACGCCCATGCCCCTGCACGTGCCCCAATCGATCGCTGCCCTGCACAAGGGCTTGCACGTGCTCAGCGAAGTGCCGGCGGGGGTCTCGATGGAAGAGTGCCGCGACCTGGTGCTGGCCTGTCGCCAGAGCGTGGGCATCTATATGATGGCGGAGAACTATACCTATATTCGCTCCAACGTCATCGTGCGCGAGCTGGTGCGCCGGGGCCTCCTGGGCGCGCCCTACTATGCCGAGGGAGAATATATCCACGAGCTCAAGGGCCTCAACGAGGTCACGCGCTGGCGGCGCAAGTGGCAGACGGGGATCGATGGCATCACCTACCCCACCCACAGCCTGGGGCCGGTACTGCAATGGTTCTCCGACGCCTCCCCAGAGGGGGTGGATCGCGTCAGCCGGCTCACGGCGGCAGGGAGCGGGCGCCACTACCGCGACCCACGCGGCGACCTGTACGAAAACCAGGATTCCTGCCTCATGTTATGTCAGATGAAGAGCGGCGGCCTGGTCAAGATTCGTGTGGATATGCTCTCCGACCGGCCGCATTCCATGGCCAACTACCAGTTGCAGGGAACGGACGGCTGCTACGAATCGGCCCGCGCCGAGGGGGAGCCTCACCGCATCTGGCTGCGATCCCGTAGCAGCAACCCCAACAAATGGCTGGATCTGCGTGAACTAGAGGGTGAATTCCTGCCCGAGTATTGGCGCGAGCGCGAAGCGCTGGCCAAGCAGGTGGGACACGGCGGCGGCGACCTGTTCGAGATGATCGATTTCGTCGATGCCATCCGGGGCATCAGGCCGCCAGCTGTAGATATCGACCAGGCCATGGATATGACCCTGCCCGGCCTGGTAAGCCAGCAGTCGATCCTGGAGGGCGGGTTGTGGATGGAGGTGCCCGACTCACGCGAGTGGAAGTAGCCGGGGCGAGATACCGCCCAGGATGGAGGCATGCATGCGCGAGCTGATCCTAGCCCATGACCTGGGCACTACAGGCAACAAGGCCACCCTGTTTGACGCGGCGGGCCAAATGCTGAGTAGTGTCTTTGTCGGGTATGACACCGCCTATCCCCAGGCTGGTTGGGCGGAGCAGGATCCCGCCGACTGGTGGCGCGCTGTGTGCCTTTCATCGCAGCAGCTGCTGAGAGAGTCGGGCCACGAGGCGCGGGAGATCGCCGTGCTCAGCTTCTCCGGCGAGATGATGAGTTGCCTGCCCGTCGATGACGGCGGGCGTCCCTTGCGCTCGGCGATCATCTGGGCTGACCAACGCGCTGACGGCGAGGCGGCGATGCTCATCGATCGCGTGGGTGCAGAGCGCACTTATCGAATCACCGGCCACCGCGCCAGCGCCAGCTACACCGCGGCCAAGCTGCTCTGGGTGCGGGCACACCAACCCGAAATCTATGCCCACACCCACAAGGTCTTGCAAGCCAAGGACTATGCCGCTTACCGCCTGACCGGCGTGTACGCCACCGACTATTCCGATGCCTCGGGCACCAACCTTTTCGATCTGCGCGCCCGCCGCTGGTCGGAGGAGATGCTAGGGGCACTGGAGATACCCGCGGAGATGCTGCCGCCGGCGCATCCCTCGGCCACCTTCATCGGGTGTGTCACGCGGGAGGCGGAGGAGAGCACGGGGCTGGCCGAGGGCACACCCGTGGTCATCGGCAGCGGCGACGGCGCTTGCGCCACTGCGGGGGCGGGCGTGCTCAATCCTGGGGACGCTTATACCTACATCGGCTCGTCCGCATGGACCTCTTATGTGAGCCGCGAGCCACTGTACGATCCTCTGCAGCGTACCGCCACCTTTGCCCATCTCGATCCCGCCTATGTCTTTCCCACGGGGTCCATGCAGGCCGCGGGCGGAGCCTACGACTGGCTGGAACGGCTATTGCGAGACGACGGGGATGAGCGTCTCTATGCTGCATTGGACGCGCTGGCGGAGAGGGTGCCCCCAGGGGCCAGAGGGCTCATCTGCTTGCCCTACCTGATCGGAGAACGCAGTCCACACTGGAACCCTCGCGCGCGGGCAGCCTATATTGGCCTGACCATGGCCCACGGCCGGGCGGAGATCGCGCGTGCCACGCTGGAAGGGGTGGCCCTCAACCTGAGAGCCATTCTGGAGGTCTTTGGCGAGCAGGGCGCACCGATCACCGCCATGCGCATCATCGGCGGCGGTGCACGCTCGCCGCTGTGGCGGCAGATCGTAGCCGACGTGTTCAACCTGCCCCTGCTGCGGCCCCGGCTCCTCGTGCAGGCCACCTCGCTGGGGGCAGCCATCGCGGGCGCCGTAGGTGTGGGCCTGCTGCCCGATTACGCCAGCGCCCTGAATTGGGTGCAGGTGGAAGCGGGCGAGGAACCACAGCCCGAGAATGCCTCACGTTATGCCGAGTTATACGGGCTATTCATGGAGGCGTACCGCACCCTGGTGCCCCTCTACGAGAAGTTGGGATCTTGGTAGATACACCCTTGGAGCCAAGGTTCGCGCGTGGCGCCATGGTCGCCCCTCATCAAGTGGACCCCGATGCTATGGCGGCCTGTTCTCTCGATGGCACGTCGGTGCGCACCAGGGTGGCAAAGCCGATCGCGCCCAGCACCAACACCGCGGCCGCCACCGCAAAGCCGACGGGGTACCCCGCTGCCCCCACCACCAGGCCCACCACCATGGGACCGGTAGAGTGGCCCACATCCATCACGCTACTCAGCACCCCCAAGCTCGCACCATAGGCGGAGGCCCGGCTCAGGTCCGACACCAGCGCCGAGGTCGAGGCCGTGACCACGGCCACACTCAGCCCAAAGAGCGCCGTAAGCACGGCCAGAAGCACCCAATGCCGCGTCCAGGGCAGTAAGACCACCACCAGGGCCGCCAGGAGCAGCCCGGAGACGATAAAGGCCTTGCGCCCGAGCCGATCGGAGAGGCGGCCCATCAAAGGCTTGGTGAGTGCAGTGACTACCACCTGGGCCGTAAAGACGGGCCCAATCTCGCGCGCGGTAAAGCCCAGCCGGACCATATAGAGCGGCAGGAACGTCTCCACCGCACCAAAGGCAAAGTATAGCGACGCATCCATCAAGCTCGTCACGAGGATGCCCCGGTTGGCCGCGAGAAGCCGCAACTCATGGCGTGTGTCGGCCCAGGCCTGCCCCAAAGTGCGCCTGGGGCGCGTGGGTACTGCCGCTGTCTCGGCCGTGGAGACGGGGCCGCGGGCCCCGCGTTGCGGGCCCGAGATCCGCGTAGCGGCCAACAAGGCCAGCACCCCGGCGACACCGCATCCCAGGTACACCCAGCGGAAATCCTGCCCCATGATCAGCAGCCCGCCCACGCTGGGGGCCAGGAACCGGCCCACCATCGTGGCGCTGGAGTACCAGGCCATGCGCTCTCCTCGCCCCTTCTCAAAGGTGTCCGCCACGGCAGCCAGGGCCACCGGTCCCAGGATGGCGGTGGCCAAGCCATGGTAGACGCGCACTAGCACCAGTTGGCCCGGCTGAGTGACCAACAGATAGAGGAAGGGGGCCGTGGCGAAGACGATCATGCTCAATAGGATCACTCGCCGACGGCCCCACGAATCGGACAGGATGCCCGCCGGTATGCTGACCACGATGCCCGTCACAGTGCTGGCGGCAGCGATAAAGCCCAGAGTACTCTCGGACACGTTGAGGCTCTTGATGAAGAGAGGAAGGGCCGGGTTCTTGCTCATGGTGCTAGAAAAGATGGCCAGTCCCCCCATGATGCATAACCAGACAAAAGGCGTCAGCGCCAAACGCAGCTTTTCTCTCATCGCCCTGCCTCCCCAAGCACGGTACTCAGAACACTGACCACGGAATACAAACCAAGTGCACGGCCTGAAAACACGAAAAAGAGAAGGGACGTGTTGTGTAAGGGCCGGTGCAGCGACCGGCCCTTACGGCGTGTGGATTTTCTAGGCGCCGTACTCTTTGGCGTTGGCGGGCATGGAGAGGAGCACCTTTCTGTCGGGCATTTTCTCTTTGAGCAGAGCGATCTCGTCCATGCCCTCGGCGAGGGGCAGGGCGACCTGGCCCCCCTGGATGACCGAGCGGCAGAGGGCCATGAGGATCTCGTGCCCCTCGTAAGCGCTCTGGAAATGGCAGGGATGGACCGCGGCTTCGTCGTCCAGCCAGTCGGCCATCTCCTGGATGTAGGGGGGCATATCCAGGTCATAGTTCATGCTGCCGGTCCCATCCCAGGAGCCGCCCTTGGTGACGGCGCGCCAGCCGCCGCCGGTGAGAACCTCGGCGTAGCCATCAGTGCCCTGAGCGCCCATGCGGGCCTTGCGCCACCAGTAGTCGACCTCGGGCACATCGGGCGCGCCCGCGCCACACTCGACGATGCCGCGCACGCCGTTGGCGAACTGAATGAACCCGGCGATGTAATCGGGCGAGGGGTGGATATCGCTGAATTTGCCCTTGCCCGCGGCCTGAGCCATGACCCACTCGGCGGGAACGTTGCCGTTGAACCACCGCATGTAGTCAATGAGGTGGCTGAGCATGTGCAACATCCAGCCCGAGGCCGTGCCGTAGACGGTATGCACGCGGCCGAGGGCGCCGGAGGCGATCGTCTCATAGGTCTTGCGATAGTGCTCGCCATAGCGATGCTGATGGCTGACCACCGCCTTGACGCCCGCCTCGCCGAGGGCCTTTTTGATGGCCATGGCCTCGGCACTGGAGAGCGCCACCGGCTTCTCAAAGGCAATCAGCTTCGCGCCGGAAGCGATCCCCGCCTTGATGAGGGGTAGTCGCACGGTGGGCGGGGTGGTGAAGCAGAACACATCGGGCTGCACCTCGCGCACCACCGCTGTCAGGTCAGTTCCCGCCACGGGATTGCCCAACTTGGCCGAAGCCGCCTGCAGTCGCGCCGGATCCACATCGCTGATCCCGGCCACCCGAAAGCGAGGGTTGGCCTGAAACGCCGCCGCATGGTGCGTGCCGCGTTTGCCCATCCCCACCACAAGGACCTTGTATACTTCTGAGGACATCGTTTGACCTCCAATCTAGTCATTGCGTTTACCAGGACTCGCAATTTAGGCAAATTGCGGTACAAAGGAGGCGCGTTACCGTGTCCCCACGCCTCCATGTTCGCTCCTAGCCTTGAGCGTGGTCCCAGGCCAGCACTTGCTCGACCACGTAATCGACCTCTTCCGGCAACAGCTCGGGGAACATCGGCAGCGATACGCAGCACGCCGCGTTACGCTCTGCATTGGCCACCGAGCCTACGATGCGCGCGCCTTTGCCCCAGGGGTAACCCTGCTGCTGGTGAATAGCGATGTCATAGTGGCACTTGGCGTCGATATCGCGATCCTTCAAGTACTTGAGGAGGTCCTCGCGCTGCTTGGCTTCCGCCGTATGCACCACATAGAGGTGGAAGACGTGGCGGTAACCCGGCTTGACCGTGGGCAGGGTGATGTTCTTGGCTCCCCGCAACCCGGCCGTGTAGCGCGCGGCCCACTGGATCCGCAGGTCGTTCCAGGCGTCGATGTGCTTGAGCTTGGCACTGAGGATACCGGCATGGACATCATCGAGGCGGCTGTTATAGCCCATGCTGTGGTGCGACCGCTTCTCAGAGCCGTGGTTGCGCAGGCGGCGCACGGTGCGCTCGATTTCGGGGTTATTGGTCACCGTCGCGCCACCGTCACCAAAGGTCCCCAGGTTCTTCTGGATAATGAAACTGGTGGCCACCGCGTCGCTCAACTCGCCAATCTTGAAGGTATCGCCGCGAGCGCCGATCGACTGCGCATTGTCCTCGATCACGTATAGGTTGTGCTTCTTGGCGATGGCGCTGATAGCGGGCATGTCGGCGCACTGGCCATACAGATGCACCGGGACGATCGCCTTGGTCTTGGGAGTGATAGCCGCCTCGATCTTGTTGGGGTCGATGCAATGCGTCACCGGATCGCAATCCACCAGGACGGTCGTGGCGCCGGTGATCCACACCGCCTCCGCCGTGGCGAAGAAGGTGTTGGGGTGCGTGATACATTCGTCGCCGGGGCCAATCCCCAGGGCCAAAAGGGGCATCCAGATGGCGTCGGTACCGCTATTGAGGCCCACGACGTACTTTTGGCCACAATAGGCGGCGAACTCACCCTCGTACCTTTTGAGCATAGGGCCCATCACGAACTCGCCGCTCTCTATCACCGCTTGCAGATTGGCGTCGATCTCGGCCTTGATGTTGTGGTATTGCCGCACATGACCATAGAACCCGACTTTCATTGTCCTACTCCTTCTCAGGGTAATGTCCGAACGAGCAAAGCACGATTCCCATGTCAACTAGCCACGCCAAGCGGATGGCCGGCACTCTAGCACACGCACCGCAGGGTGTCAACCATCCGCTTCTGTGTAGATCGTGCAGTTGCTAGCGGTTCTGATCCTTACTAGCCCACCTTCATCGGCAGTGACCTCGCGCCGCTCTACAACACTGCCACCGTTCGAGACTGCAGAAATGCCATATCCCACTCGGCGCCCCAGCCCGGGCCATCCGGTGGCACCAGGCAGCCGTCCACGATCTTGGGCGGGTTGGCCATGCCCATTTCCTGGCCCGCCCTCAACCATCCGCCACCCACGCCAAGCTCAAAGTAATCGTTGTTGGCGATGGCGCAACCCAAGTGGGTATGAACGAGGCCATAGATTCCGCCCACGCCGTTAAGCTCGACGTTGGTGCCGTGCAGCTCGGCCATGTGGGCCATCTTGAGCACCTGCGTAGTGCCGTGGCGCGCATTGGCGCGCAAGCGGTCCGTGGCCCCCTGGATCAGCCACTGGGCGGAGAGGTTCATGTCGTACATCAACATCTCGGTGGCCATGACGGGGATGGTCAGCTCGGCGCACAACTCCTGGTAGTGATGCATCTTTTGCTCGTGGAAGGGCTCTTCCAGCCACACAAAGTCCAGATCCTCGAGCACCCGTCCCACCTCGATGGCCTCGCGCAAGGTGTAGGAACAGACCGGATCGAGGATCAGATCATAGTCAGGGCCCACGTGCTCGCGCAGCTTTTCCATAATGGGGATGTCGGCCTTGCCCCCCTTGTACGAATGGGGCTTGTAAGCACGAATGCCTAGTTCCTTGCCCTGTTCAATATGTTCAATGTACATCTCGACGGGGCCATCGCCCGCGGTCTGGTAGATAGGCACGCCTTCGCGCACCTTGCCCAACAGGGCGTAGATCGGCAGGCCGGCCACCTTGCCTGCGATGTCCCACAGGCAGTTATCGAACGCGCCGAACCAGCCCGGCTTCTGGTACACCCAACGCGTGCCCAGGTGCAGCTTTTGGAAGAGCTTTTCGCGGTGGAAGGGGTCCTCGCCGACTACGTTCGAGCGCAGCAGGTCTACCATGGTCTGCGGCGGGCCCACCAGCAGGCTATTATCCACGGTGCAAATGCCCTCCACGCCCTCGTCGGTCTGCACGCGCATCAGGATATCCTGCGCGGGCCTGTCGGTGCGCTTGGCATGGTGGGTATACTGGATGCGCCGCACGGTAGGCACCTGCACCAGCTCATAGGTCCCCGTAAAACGCCCGGGAACCTCTACGATCTGTAACTTGACATCTGTGATTTTCATCGGTTGTCCTCTGCTCTAGAGTGTGAGGTTGCGGCCTCGGGGGCATCATACCGCATCAGGCGCGAGGCGTGCAAGCACGCGCGTGCTTACGCCTGCATGGCTCCCACATCCGGCATTTGACTGTTGAAAAAAGCTCTATGGTGTGCTATACTGTAATTGTGCTTTCTGGACACAGGGAGGGCACGATGCGGATGAATGGCAGACGCCGACCGTATCCCTGGTTTGCGCTGACGGGTTTCATGGATTGGCTGGACCCTCGCAATCCCGAATCCTTGTGGCATCGCAACGGCGCGGAATCCCCTGACCGCATCCGCGGATTCGATGTGTGGTGCGCCCTGATGACAAGCCCTCAGGTCTTTACACTCTCTTCGGCCAAGGAGCACGAGGGCACGGGGAAACGCTACGTCTGGTCGGTTTGGGGATAGAAGGAAGACCCGCCTCACGGCGGTACTACAAACGAAGATCCGCTCCTGGTGATATTGTGAGTGCGTCTGGGGGCGGAGGGGAACGACAATTGGCGGCGCGGCGGGGCCAGGTGGCCCGCCGCGCGTTTTGTTATGCGGCACTGTCTTATAGAGCCGCGATCACAGCCCCAGTGACTTGATCAGTGGTCGCGTGGCCGCCGAGGTCAGGGGTGAGGAGGCCGCGCGTGAGCACGGCGTTGACAGCGACACGCGCCCGGCCCGCCATGGCTTGCTCCCCGACAAAATCTAGGAGCATGGCCGCAGCCAAGAAGGTGGCCATCGGGTTGGCGATCCCCTGCCCCGCGATGTCGGGCGCCGAGCCATGCACCGGCTCAAAGATCCCCTGCCCCTCGCCCAAATTGCCCGAGGGGGCCAGCCCCAGCCCGCCCACCAGCGCCGCCGCCTCGTCGGAGAGGATATCTCCGAACAGGTTGGTGGTCACCAGCACATCGAAATGCTCGGGATCGGTGATCAAGCGCATGGCGCAGGTGTCAACCAGCATCTCCTCAGCTCGCACTGGCGGATGGTCGGTGGACTCGTTCCAGGCCTGCACCGTTTGCAGGGCCACCTGGCGGAAGAGGCCGCACGTGGCGCGAAGCACGTTGGCCTTGTGCACGATGGTCAAGAAGCCACGCCGCTGGGAAGCCAGGCGGCAGGCGGCGCGAACGATGCGCTCCGAGCCCTTGCGGGTAATGACTCGTTCGGTTATGGCCTCGTCCTCCGTGGTACGCTCGCGGCCGGAGTACAGGCCTTCGCTATTTTCGCGCACGATGAGCATGTCGATCCCCGGGCGTGAGGAGGGCACGGGTTGGGAAAGGACCGGACGCAGGTTGGCGTAAAGGTCGAACTGCCGACGCAGAGCGACGATAGGGCTACGATACCCCGCCACGGGCTGGAGGGGTGAAGACACCGCGCCAAAGAGCGTGGCCGCGCTGCTGCGCACGGCCTCTATCGTCTCCTCCGGCAGCGCGATCCCGAGGCGCTGGAAGGCGCCCCAGCCCGCCTCCGCCGTCACAAAGGACAGGGGAAGACCCGTGGCCTCCAGCAAACGTCGCGCGGCGGGGATGACCTCGTGGCCTATGCCATCGCCCTCGATCAGGCAGATGCGGCGCGACCTGAAGCCTGTAGGGTTGCTCATGCGAGCTCGCCCTCCACCGGCAGACGACCGTGGCGGCGATAGTACTGCACGATCCCGCCCTCGGCCCACACGCGGCGCACCCAGTCGGCGGGGATGGGCAGGTTGATCTGCTCCCCATCGCTGCGTGTGAGGACGGCATCGTCGAAATCCAGCGATACCTCATCGCCATCCTGCAATACGCCGGTGAGGTTCGCCTCGAAAAGGGGCAAACCCAGGTTCAGGGCGTTACGGTAAAAGATGCGCGCGAAAGTGGGTGCGATGATCGCCGCGATCCCCGCCACCTTGAGCGCACGCGGGGCATACTCGCGCGACGAGCCGCAGCCAAAGTTCTCCCCAGCGACGATGATGTCGCCGGGGCGCACCTCGCGCGCAAAGGCGGGGCGGGCCTCGATAAAGGGGTACTTGCCCAGTTCCGCCTCGGAGGTCATATAAGGTGCATAGCGCCCCGGGACGATCTGGTCCGTGTCGATGTTGACGCCAAAAAGCCATACTTTTGCCATCTGTCTCGCCTTTCAGATCGTGGCCGGATCGGTGATCCGTCCCGTGAGGGCGGTCGCCGCGGCGGTCTCGGGCGAGCCCAGATAGATCGAGCCCTCGGGCGAGCCCATGCGCCCACGAAAGTTGCGGTTGGCCGTGGAAAAGCAAACCTCTCCCGCGCCGATCACGCCCAGGTGCCGCCCGATGCAAGGCCCGCACCCTGGGGTGCCCAGCGTGGCGCCGGCATCCAGCAGCGTGCTGATCGTGCCATCGGCCACGGCCTGCCGCAAGATGGTGTGCGAGGCGGGCATGACCAGCATGCGCATCCCGGCGGCGATGTGCCGCCCGCAGAGCAGGCGCGCCGCGGCGCGCAGGTCCTCCAGGCGACCGTTGGTGCAGGTGCCGATAAAGACCATATCCACGCGCACATCGCCCAACTCGCTCGCCGGCTGCACGTGGTCCACCTCCGGCGGCACCGACACGAGCGATGGCAGCACGCCCAGGTCCACATCGATGGTGCGTAGGTACTCGGCCCCCTCGCTGTCGCCCAGCCAATCTGGGCAACCGTAGGCCTCGCGCACCGCGCCTGAGGGCAATACCATCCCCACCTTGGCGCCCACCTCGGTGGTCATGCCGCACAAGGTGATGCGGCTATCCAAGCTCAACGCATCCAGGCCGTGAAACTCGACGGCCCGGTAGTTGGCGCCATCCAGGCCCAGCAGCCCGCACAGAGACAGGCTGAGGTCCTTTGCGCCCACCAGGGGGCGAAAAGCGCCCCGCGCCTGCACGCGGATCGTCTCGGGCACGCGGAGCCAGGTGCGGCCGGTGGCCAGGGTGAGGGCCATGTCGCGCGAGCCCATCCCCGTGCCAAAGGCGCCCACGGCGCCATAGGATGTGGCGTGAGAATCGGTGCCCAAGACCACCTGGCCGGGCGCGACCAGGTGTTCCTCGATCATCACCTGGTGGCAGATCCCGGCGCCCACATCGTAGAAATGGCGAATCCCTTGCTCGGCCACCCAGCGGCGCACCTTAACCTGGGCATCGGCCGTGGGCACCGAGGCCGCGGGGGCCACATGGTCGATGATCACCGCCACTCGCTCGGGGTCGTGGATGCGCTGCACTGCCAAATCTTGGCGCAGGGCATCGATCACCTCGGGGGTCAGCGAGTCGTGCGTCATGCAACGATCCACAGGAACGATCACCAATTCGCCCGCGCGCACCGGCCGGCCCGCCGCATGGGACAGGATCTGCTCGGCCAGCGTCGCGCCATCCTCTGGGGAACGAACGTTAGATTGTGTGCTCATCTCATTCATTTCTATCGATGTGCTCGGAGATCCAGGAGCGCAGCACGCCATCCACGTCATCCAGCGTTAGCGGGCGCTCGTCGGCCAATTGCTTGATGTGATTGGTAGCAGCCTTGATCTCCTCTTCCGGCATCTCTAGGTTGAGCTGTTCGGCGCGAGCCTTGATGGCGTTCCACCCCGTGAGGCGGTGCGCGATGCTGATGTAGCGGGTCATCCCGAAATCCTGTGGCGAGAGGATCTCATAGGTCTCGGGGTTATTGAGCACAGCCTTGGCATGGACTCCCGCTTTGTGCGTAAAGGCGGTGATGCCGGTGATATAGTTGTTGAATGGGATATCCACACCAACCATGTCAGCCACAATGCTATCCAGGTCGCGCAACAGGGGCAGGTTGTACTTGCTCACCATGCCGCGGTTGTAAGCATAAAGGCGCGCGATCAGGCCGCCCAAGGGGGCGATGCCATTGCGCTCGCCGATGCCCAGGATGCTGGTATCGACATGCGTGGCGCCGGCATCCAGAGCACAGAAGGCGTTGGCGATGGCGCAGCCCGAGTCGTTGTGGCCATGGAACTCGATATCACAGGAGACCCGCTTGCGCAGCTCGCTCACCAGGTTGAAGACCTGCATGGGTGTGGCCACGCCCACGGTGTCGGCGATCCCCACACGGTTCACGCCAAGGCGGTCCACCTCCTCATAGATCCCCAGGATGTCGCCCGCTTCGCTGCGGAAGGAATCCTCGGTGCTGAAACGCACCTCCAGCCCACAGTCGCGGATATAGCTCACCACATCGCGCGCCATGCGGATGATGGTGGGGATATCCTTGCCGTGGCTGAACTGGCGCAGCACCGACGACGTGCCGATCACCACATCGATCCCCTTCACCCCGGTGCTCGCCGCCACCCTGGCATCGTCCAGCGAGCAGCGGATATGGGTGATCACCCTGGTCTTGAGCCCCAGGCCGGCGATGGTCCTACAATCCTCGAGGCTCTGGGGCGAGGCCGCAGGCGACGTCAGCTCGATGTACTCTACGCCAAAACGGTCCAAGGCCTCGGCGATCTGGATCTTTTGCGCCCGTGTAAAGTTGGCGCCTACGAACTGCTCCCCTTCGCGCAGTGTCGACTCGATAATGTTGAACTCTTGGATGGGCATGGTGCCTTATTCTCCCCAATCTTCTTCTTCCTCAGGAGCCAATTCCAGGGTCAACGGGTCTACACTGATGATTTCCAGCTCGACGCCGCAGTCAGGGCAATCGACGATCTCGCCTTCCATCACATCCTCGTTCATCTCGATTTCGGCCGCACATTCGGGACACGTAGCCATCATGGTTCTC
>CAYQDH010000080.1:0-14962 GCA_964416075.1 uncultured Anaerolineales bacterium
TCTTTGTCGATGTGCCGGGCGCGCTCATCGGCAGCCCCACCAAGTTCGAGTATCGCAGGCGTGATAGGCAGACAGCCCCCGGCTCTGGCGCGGGGATCAAGGTGACGGATAAGGCCCTGGCGCTGCTGGCCGAGATCGCCTCAACGGTTCGCGAGACGGTCGGCTGGGATACGTCCCTCTGCGTGGATCACTTTGGCCATGGCTATATGACGGCCAACGAAGTCATCCGCATGGGCAGGGCTGTGGAGCCCTACGGACTGGCCTGGATGGAGGATCCCATGCCTTGGTGGGATATCGAGGGCCATCGCATGGTCACCGAAGCGATCAATGTGCCCACGGCAGCCGGCGAAGAAATGTATCTGTGGGACGGCTTCCGCGAGCTGATCGAAAAGCGCGCTGTGGACATCATCCACCCAGACCTGCTGACCTCGGGCGGCATGCTGGAGACGAAAAAGATCGCCGACTATGCCGAGCGCTATGGCATCCCCACGGCACTGCACTTTGCCGGGTCGCCCATCGCCTTTATGGCTAACATCCACACCGCCGCGGCCATCTCCAGCTTTGTCTCTATGGAGAACCACGCCGTGGACCTGCCCTTCTGGAAGGGCCTGGTGACGGGGCTGGACGATCCCCTGATGGTCGACGGCTATGTGAAGGTGCCCGACAAGCCTGGGTTGGGGATCGACCTCAACCTGGAAGGGATCAAAGAGAACCTGCGTCCGCCCTCGGGCCTCTTTGAGCCCACGGACGAGTGGAACACACCCAAGCTGGACTTCTGGCAGCCCGACCGCCGCTGGGACAAATAACCCAACGCGCGCGCACCCATCTATCATTACAGGACCCTGGCGATCGCCAGGGTCCTGTTTGCTGAGCATCCTGCCTCGTTCCCCTATGCCGCATGCTCATCCAAGTACAGGACGTCTGGCCACGGCGGCGCTCCGGGCTCGGCCGCTTTGAGCTTGCTGAGCCAGGCGTGGTCATTTGTCACGATCATGTCCGCTGTGTAGAGCAGCCCGGCGCTCCAAGGCAATTCAGAACGGGGAAACGCTCAGGCCGCTTTGCGCTGGCGCCAATCGAGCAGGACACGGTCGAGCACGTGGTAGCAGCAGCGTCTGTGGTTAGGGACTAGAGAAGGGCACAACTCAAAGGGCAGGATCGCGTCGCCGCATCGGATTTGGTGCGAGCGGTTCACCACAGACGCTCAGTATGATTCGAGGACGGTATGCAGCTGCTCGCAGACATAGTCGACCTGCATCTGCTCCAGGCCACCAAAGAAGGGTAGTGCCAGTGTGCTCTGTGAGACCCGTTCGGTGACAGGCAGGCTGCCGGGGTGATAGCCGAGTTCTCGGTAGAAAGG
This sequence comes from uncultured Anaerolineales bacterium, assembly GCA_964416075.1. Classification (GTDB taxonomy): domain Bacteria; phylum Chloroflexota; class Anaerolineae; order UBA1429; family UBA1429; genus CAYQDH01. Next base: position 1,358 of record CAYQDH010000080.1, read on the forward strand.
CTGCAGGTGGATGGGCTTGAAATAAGGCCGCGCGGGCACCCCACGTTCTTCTAGTGCAGCAATGACGCTGCTGCGGTCGTAGCGTTCATCCAAGCGAGCAACGTACACGAACCAGCTCATCCTGGTAGTATATGGGGATACATAGGGCGGCTGTATGCCTTCGATGTGGGCCAATCGCTCGTCATACCACTTGGCCACGCGCTCTCGCTTGGCCAATAGCTCGGGAAGGCGCTCCATCTGGGCCACCCCCAGCGCGGCACTCAGCTCGTCCAACCGATAGTTGTATCCCAAGCGCGCATGGTCCAGCCAACCGCTGTTACGGTCGCGACCCTGGTTGCGCAGGCTGCGAAATAAATCATCCCAACCCGCGTCATCCGTGACGATCATGCCCCCCTCACCGGTGGTCATTTGCTTATTCGGATAGTAGGCCAAGGTCGCAGCGCGCCCAAAGGTGCCGGCTTGGCGCCCCTTGTATTCGGCGCCGATTGATTCGCAAGCATCCTCGATGATCTCCAAATCGAAGGTTCGCGCAAGGTCCAGCAGTGGATCCATATCGCAAGCCTGGCCAAAGATCTGCACCACCAGCAATACCCTGGCTGGCGTCCCTGCTCGGGCCAAATCCTCCGCCGCGCGGTAGGCCTGCGTGGCATCCATATTCAAGGTAAAGGGATCGATGTCGACAAAGACCGGGACGCCCCGTTCATAGAGGATGCAATTGGCTGAAGACACGAAACTGAACGAACTGGTCAGCACGCGGTCACCCGGCTGCAACCCAAGAGCGCGCATACACAGGTGCAGCGCTGCCGTTCCGGACGAAACGCCGATAGCATGCCTGCGCCCAGTGTAGTGAGCCGTGAGGCGTTCAAACCGCTCGATCATCGGTCCCATGCTGAGATAGGGCGTGCCAAGCACCTGATTGACTAGCTCGATCTCGCGCGGGCCGATATCAGGTCCAGAAAGGGGAATGCGCATTGTCGTTGAGCTCCCCGGTCGACGTTTTGGGCAGTATAGGCCATAGCCCAGGTTGTGTCAATGCTCCTTTGACAGGATGCTATAATTAGGATATATTGGACGTATATTAGTATATACTAATTCTTACATTAACTATGAACTAATCACCCAGGTGAGCATCGTCAATAGAGGAGTGTGGAAACGATGGCCATTCAGGATGTTATGCTGAGCAATCTACACCCCAACCAAGAGGGAACCGTGGTCGCATTGGATGGCGGTTGCGGCATTGTTAGCCGCCTGGTGGCATTGGGTTTCACCCCCGGGGCTACGGTCAACGTGGTCCGCAACCATGGTCATGGCCCTCTCATCGTTTCCGTGCTCGATACTGAGATAGCCCTGGGCCGGGGCGAGGCGTCCAGGGTCCAGGTACGGCCCGCGGGCGCCGCTGAGGCGCAGCGCATGAGCGGAGGTAGGCGACACCATGGACGATGGTAAAACTATCACCATGGCCCTGGCCGGCCAACCCAATGTGGGCAAGAGCACCGTATTCAACTTGGTCACCGGGCTGAACCAGCATGTGGGCAATTGGCCGGGCAAAACGGTGGAGCAGCGGACCGGCACCTTTGAGCACGATGGAGCGCAAGTGCGGATCGTCGACCTGCCGGGCACGTACTGCCTGACTGCGGGTTCCCCGGAGGAGCTGGTTGCCCGTGACTATGTCATCCACGAGCGACCCGATGTGGTGCTGGTAGTGATCAGTGCGGCCTCGCTAGAGCGAAACCTATACCTGGTGGCCGAGCTACTGGCCTTGCCCGCGCCATTGGTCATCGGCCTGAATATGATGGACGTGGCCAAGCAAGGTGGTTTCGAGGTCAAGCCTGACATACTGGCCTCGGCTATCGGCGTGCCTGTGATCCCCATGGTCGCCCGCCGGGCCGAGGGCGTACACGAACTGATCGACGCTGCGCTACGCACAGCTCGCGAGGGTCCGGCGCGAGAGCCCAGCCGCCCGGCCATCCGCGAGGACCACCGTGAGGTGCTGGAACACCTGCGCGCCCTTATCGAGGGTTACGTACCCAAGCCCTATTCCCCGGACTGGGTGGCCCTCAAGCTACTGGAGGGAGACCAGCAGGTGACAGAGATGCTGCGCCACGAACTGCGTGGCGAGCGCCGCATCATGGATGGTGAGATTGATTCTATAGTTGGTGAGAGCCGTGACGTGCGCCAAGAGCGCCAGACCACGTCTAGCGAACGTTGGGCCGAGGTGGAGGCTACCTTGCAGCATCACGAGGATGCCTTGGTCGCCGTGGCCACGGGGCGATATGAGTGGATCCGGGATATGACGCGCGCGGCGCTCGTGCGGCCTCGGGCAGGGCGCATCACCCTTACTCACCGCGTGGACCGCTATGCTACGCATCCTTTTTGGGGCCTGGTGATCCTGGCAGCGGTGATGGCCGCCATCTTTGGGCTGACTTACAGCGTGGGCACACCCTTGCAACGATGGATGGCCACCTATCTGGTAGGTGGAGTGGCCCAGGGGGCCACCTGGGCATTGGCAGACGCCCCTCCGTGGCTTGTCTCCCTGGTGGTACAAGGCATCATCGGTGGAGTAGGGGCGATGATCACCTTTGTACCCATCCTGCTGATCTTTTTCACGATGATGGGATTGCTCGAGGATATCGGTTACATGGCCCGTGCAGCGTATGTGATGGATCGCTTTATGCACATCATGGGCCTGCACGGCAAGAGCTTTATGCCACTCTTTCTCGGTTTTGGGTGTAATGTCCCAGCGATCATGGGAACACGGATCATCGATGCCTGGCGCGCACGACTGCTTACCATCATGCTCGCGCCGCTGGTGCCCTGTACAGGCCGCCTGGCGGTACTAGCGATCCTGGTGCCGGCTTTCTTTCCCCGGCATACACTGTTAGTATCCTGGGGCTTGACGGCCCTCCCCATCCTGGTTCTGGCGGTGACGGGAGCCATCGTGGGTCGCCTGTTTACCCGGGCAGAGAGTGCCGCTTTCATCATGGAGATGCCGCTGTACCATGTGCCCAACGGGAGAACGATCGGCCTCCTGGTGTGGACGCGCATCATTGCCTTTCTGAAAAAGGCGGGGACCGTGATCCTGCTAGTCTCGGTGATCGTCTGGTTATTTGCCTCGCTGCCCCAGGGCAATATCGAGACCTCCTACTTGGCTCGGGTGGGGCAGTTGCTCTCGCCCATTGGGGCATGGATGGGCCTGGGCTGGAAGCCTCTGGTCGCGCTGATGACCAGCTTTGTGGCCAAGGAGAACTCGGTGGCTACATTGGGAGTGCTCTATGGCGTAGGGGGCGACACAACAGCCCTGTTCGGCGCCCTGTCGGCCAGCCTATCCCCAGCGTCAGCGCTAGCGTTCTTGGCCGCACAGATGCTCTTTGTACCCTGTGTCTCCACGGTCGCTGCCATTCGCCAGGAGACTCACTCCTGGCTATGGACCGGGATCAATATCATCTTTCTGGTTCTCGTCACCTTGGTGGGTGGGATCGTGGTCTATCAGATAGCAAGATGGGTATTGTAGAAGACTGTTTATTGTCGTGCTAGCTCAATCATGGTATACTCGACCCAGGTGTTGATCGGCCGTTGAGGCACGTCGTCTCCATGGCACGGTGGAAGAAGGCGTATTTACTGTGTTGAGCCCGGACAATGTTATCGCCGGCAGGTACCGGATTGTAGCGATCATCGGCCAGGGGAGTTACGGCAAGGTCTACCTGGGACACGATGCCGAGTTGGATCGCGACGTCGCAATCAAGGAATTGCAGCGTAGCACCGAGTCCGGGTCAGAGGAACTGTGGGCGGCCTATCAGCAGCGCTTTAGAAAAGAAGCGCACATCCTCAGCCGCTTCTCTCACCCTAATGTGGTCATCGCCTACGGCCTGGAGCAGGATGATGCCGGAGACATGTACCTCATTCTAGAGTATGTCGACGGCAAAAGCCTGAAAGAGCTCTTGGAGAGCGGCAAACCCCTGTCGATCGACCAAGCCCTGAGCATCGCCATAGATATTGGCCAGGCTATCGAGGCGATCTATAAGCGCGATATCGTACACCGCGACATCAAGCCGGGCAATATTCTGGTCGGGCGCGATGGCTCTGCCAAGCTCACCGATTTCGGTGTGGCCCAAGTCGGCCACGAGACACACCGCACACAGGAAGCCGTGGGACACCCCGGCACGCCGGCCTACAAATCGCCGGAGCAAGCCACTTCTTCCGGCTACCTGGATCAGCGCTCAGACCTCTATTCCCTGGGCTTGGTGCTCTACGAGATGCTCACCGGGCAACTCTATGTGCGTAACCACCTTCCTCCCCATCAGTACAATCCGCATGTGCCGGCCGCTTTGGACGCGGTGGTGATGAAGGCGCTGCAGGGGGACCCGGCTCAGCGCTACCAGACCGCTACGGAAATGTGTCACGACCTGGAGCAAGTGCGTCGTCAGGACACACTGGGCCAGCTGCGCATCGTTCTGGACAAGCTGCCCATGGGGCGATTCATGGCACTCTTCGGGGCGGTTGCCCTGCTGTTCGCCCTCCTGGGCATCTATCGGCTGGCGTCGGTGATTTCGGGTGCCACGGCCATGATCGACCTCACGCCCACCCCAGTCGCCGCCGCGCCCACGGTGGTCCCCACCCCCACCTGGACGATGCCACCCCCGACGGCGACGCCGTCGCTAACGCCATCGCCTACTCCTTCCCCGTCGCCAAGTTCGTCGCCCACGCCGGACGATGGCACCCGGGCTAATGACCCCTACGAGCCGGATGAACGGACGCCCGTATCCGTGAACACCGGGCAGACTCTGAGGCGTAGCTTTGACCCGCAGGGAGATGTGGATCGCATCCTATTTCGGGCTCGAGCGGGGGGTAGCTATATGGTGACCACGTCCAACCTGGCGCCAGGGGTAGATACGCGCATTGAGGTCCTGGTGGGTGGGGAAATCCTAACCAATGGCGATGTGACGAATGGTGCAACGGCGTCACAAGTCGAGTTCGTGGCGGACGAGGATGGCACGGTGGTTGTGACCATTTTGAACGATGGCGAGTTTGGGCCAGATAAGACCTATGATCTGAGCGTTATCCAGATGTTGCCCACAGCGACGGTCCCCCTAACCGCGACGATGCCGGGCACGATAGCAACATCCACACCACGTCCCACCCTGACGCGTGGGACCGTGACGGCGACTCAGGTCTTTGGCACCATGACACCTACTCTGACCAGAACACCTACACGCACCGCTACAACCTACAAGAGCTCAACGCCGGTGAACACCAAGACGCGTACCCCGACACGTACGCGCACGGCCACCCCAAAAACGCCGACAAACACACCCGAGCCAACAGACACGCCCGAGCCTACCGATACGGCAACGGTGTGGGTCACCGCGTTGCCGACGGCGATCACCACGCCCATTGGCCAATAAGCATCGTCCACAATGACCCAGCCTCCCCTTTTCTACACTCGAAATAAACGGCGCATCCTCTGTCTGCTGCTGACGATGGTCGTATCCATGGCATCGCTGGCGGGAGCACCGAGCCGAGCCGAGGAATCCTGGACAAGTTTCGACATCCAGGATGGGCTGTTGCGTCGCATGGTGCGCATCCTTGCGCCGGCACGCGACGGCGGGATGTGGGCCGGCACCACGGGCGGGCTTAACCACTGGGACGGCGAGCGTTGGCAAAGCTTTAGCGCCGGGAATGGGTTGGCCCCAGGGACGATCACTGCGGTGGCAGAACGAGGGAGCGATCTCTGGGCTGGGAGTTGGGGCGGTGGGCTGAGCGTGTTGCGAGGGACAAAGTGGCAGACGTATCGCGCAGACAATTCCCGATTACCCGGCGATTGGATTAGCGCGCTGGCCAGCGATGCCGACGGGGTGTGGGTAGCTACCTATGGCGCAGGCCTGGCGCGGGTCAGCGGCGCGACGTGGACCTCCTTTAGGCGCACGAACTCGGGCTTGCCCAGCGATTGGCTTACTTGCTTGTTGCCTGATGGGCGTGGGGGGGTTTGGGTAGGGACGGAGCGCGCAGGGCTGGCGCATCTGGATGCCAATGGACAGTGGCATCGCCTGTCGGTGCCGGGGGGCTCTGCGGCCAATGCGCATGTCACCGCGCTGGCTCGGCGTAGTGACGAACTGTGGGTGGGAACGAGCCATGGCCTGGCCATCCTGAACCTGGACACCCTCCGGTGGCTTTTTATGGACAGCAGGGCGGGCCTGCCCGAACAGAGGGTGACGGCCCTGGCAGGCGCAGAGAGCGAGATGTGGATCGGGACCGACGGCGGGCTGGCTCACTGGCATGCCGGCAGCCTGCAAGCCTACACGGTGCGCGACGGCTTGACCCAGAATGCGGTGAGCACGGTGGCCTTGGACTCCCAGGGTCGCCTCTGGGTGGGCACCTTGGGCCGAGGCCTAGCTGTGCGTGGGGAGGTCAACAATCCGCAGGTGGTCCGTGCGCCGGTGATCCTGGTGCACGGTTGGCGCGGGCCCGACAGCGATACCCTGGAGGACAGCGAGTTCTGGCACTTGGCGCGCTGGCTGCGCGAAGACGGTTTCACGCCTTTCTACGCCACTGGGATCAGCCCCGAGAACACGCTGCACGCCAACGCCGAGCGGCTGCGCGCCGTGATCGAGCAGGTGCGCCAAGAGACGGGGGCGCCAGCTGTCTACCTGATCGGTTTTAGCATGGGAGGGCTCAATAGTAGGGCCTATCTGGAATCGACCACCTACCAGGGCGATGTCTTGCGTGTTTTCACCCTGGGTTCGCCCCATCGAGGTGAGCACATGTGGCAGACTCTGCTGCTGTGGGAATACCTAGCCTGGCGGCCGGACCCTTCGGCCCTGGAACTGCTGCCACTGCACATCGACCTGTTCAATCTCACCCACAGTAAGGCCCCCTCCGTGCCATATACCCTGGTCGCGGGCGATGCCCGTGCAGCCGATCTGCCCACCTTGTTTCGGGAGTTGCCACCCGGTGACGGCTTGGTCTCAGTATGGAGCGCCCTGGGCGTGGAAGGGAGCGGCGTGGACCGGCGCGTGACGGAGGATCTCCATGCCTGGGCGAAAGAGACGATCCTGCTGGATATCCCCTCACTGTTATACCCACGCAGCACCTACGATGCGCATATACGCCCCTACCTGTTTGGCTTGGCCGATGTGTCCGGAGCCGGGGCACCGGACGATGCGACGTATCGCTCATTGGAGCTCGATCCGCGCACGGGCCTGCGCACGGGGGAATTGGCCCCAGGCCACACCGTGACCGTGACTATCCCACTCGACGTCGCCGATCGTGCGCGCCTGCTAGTTCGCTGGAAGGATACTCCCCTCGATGTGAGTCTGCGCGATCCTCGGGGTCGGCTCATTGCTAAAGATGATGCGTTGAGCGATGACAGGACCGAATACATGGAGCTTGGCTTTGCCGATTTTGCCAGTTACGTGCTCACGGATACGGTGCGGGGGGATTGGGGATTGGTGCTAAAGAACGAGTCCAAGACGACAGTGGCTCACTATGTGGCCTATGCCACATTTCCTTCCCCTGTGCGTCTTGCCTTGCGCACCAACCTCGACTGGTACGGCCCCGGTGAAGAGGTAGTCATCTCGGCAGAGTTCGACGCCCCAACAGGCGCCGTGAGCGTGGAACGCGTGGAGGCCGAGATTTACGACTCGGCCCGACAGCGCGAGGTGATCTCCTTGCAGCCCGTGCGGGGGACCGGCCGGACCAGCCCTTTGCGGTTTGAGGGCCGCTACCGCGCGCCGGCACAAGGGGGCTACTATGTGATCTTGGCGCGCGCCATGGGCCGTTCTGGGGGTGTGTCGTTGGAGCGAGGCGAGCAGGCTGTATTCGGCGTGCGCGGGGACGGGGCATCCCTTTCGGGCGTCTTGGGCCTGCAGCTGGCCGGCGAAAGCGAGTCTCTCGGCTTGGAGGCTACCGTGCAAGTCGACGTGGCCCGCGAGGGCGAATACCTCTGCTCCGTCTCCTTGCTCGACGGCACAGGGGATAAGGTTGCCACCCTGGCGCGCACAGCCCATCTGCAGCCCGGGAAACAGGTCATGCGTATCACGATCCCCGGGGCGACTGTAGCTGCCTCCCGGCGGGATGGTCCCTATCGCCTGGGCGATGTTCTATTGTTGGACGTCTCGAGAGCAGGCTTTCTGCTCGATCGAGCCGTTGGGAATAGCGAGAGCGTGACGCTACCCGCTGCAGAGTACGTACACTGATCTCTGCCAAGAGTGCGATGCAAGTAGATTATGAGGGCCGCTCCATGAAACGACGCAAGCTATTCATTGTCACCATTCTAGGAACTCTTGTGGTTCTCCTCGTGGCGTGGGGCATTCGCGCCCTGGTGCGCCAGCCAGAGGAGAATTTCGTCACGGTGCGGCGTGGCACAATCCAGGCTTCGGTGGAGGCCTTGGGCCGTGTGCAGCCCAAAAAGCAGATGGCAGTGGTGCCCGGAGCCAGCGGCACGGTGCTGCGCATTCTGGTGGAAGAGGGCCAAAAGGTAGAGAGAGACCAACTCTTGATCGAGCTGGACGACACAGCATACGTCCAAGACGTCGAGCGCGCCGAGCGCAACCTGGATCTGCGGGTGCAGCAACTGGAGGAGGCTCTTGAGGCTCCCAGCGCCTCCGAGATCGCCCAGGCCCGCGCTCGCTTGCTCAGCGCCACAGCTTGGCGACAGGACGCGCAGGAGGATTACGACAAGGTCGCCGATCAGCCGGATGCGGAAAGCAGCGACGAAGCCCTGGAGCTGGAGAGAGCCAAGCTGGACTATGAACTGGCCGATACCAGCTTTCAGCAGGTGATGGAGGGCACCTCGTCCTTGCAGATTGACCAACTGCGCGCCGGTATCCAGGATGCGGAAGCGACCCTGGCCGAGATCCGTAAGCAGTTACAGGCTACGCGCGTACGCGCTCCCATGGTGGGCACGATCATGAAGATTGATGTACAAGAAGGGGGAGGCGCGTCTCGCAACAACGCCGCCATACGCATCGCCAACCTGGATGCTTTGCACATCAACGCCGACATCGACGAGCTCGATGTGCCTTTTGTGTCAGAGGGGCAGGCGGTAGAGATTCGCCTGGATGCCTTCCCAGCACAGCTACTGGAGGGCAAGATCGTGCACCTGGCCCCTGGAGTGGATGAGACGCGGAGCACCGCCACCTATCCGGCTATCGTGGAATTTGATCGACAAGAATTGGCGATTCGACCGGGGATGGGGGCCAATTTACGGATTATCACGACAAGTGCGGAGGATGTGCTTCTCGTGCCAAGAAGAGCGATTCGGTCGGTGGGTCGATACCAGGTTGCCTACGTAAGAGTGGGAAAGCAAACCCTGGAGGTTATCGTAACCACAGGTCTCTCGAACGACGAACAGGTACAGATCCTGTCGGGTCTTGAGGAAGGCCAACACGTCCTACTGAACTAGTATTCGCTGGATGGCGCGCCAACCGACGCCTGAGTTTCAGCGGCGCCGTTGCAGGGCAGATATTGTGACACCTGCAGCTCAGCATCGTCGAGTTTGCGGCCACAGTGCCTGGCCAGGCAGACACCCTCTTCGTAGAGAGCGATCGATTCGTCGAGCGATAGCTCCCCAGCCTCGAGCCTGTGGATAACCTGCTCCAGGCGGGTATAACCATCCTCGAAGCTCAAGCACTCGATCTCTTTGACATCCATAAGCTAACGTTCCCCCCCATTTTCGGCCTTCTCCGAGTCATGCCGTTGCAAAACCTGCGCTCCGATAAGGCCATCGTGCAGATAAATGTCGATCCCGTCGCCGGCCACGACCTGGCGGACGCTGTGGATCATGGCGCCCGTATCCTGGCGCTGCAGGATGGCATAGCCACGTTCTAGCACGCGCTGTGGCCACAAGGCCTGCAGGCGAGCCTCCGAGGCCCGGCACGTCATCCGACGCTGAGAGAGCTGACGGCTCCACGCCGTTTGAAGGCGCTGTACGGCTTCGTCTAGTCTCTGTCTCTGTACTGCCAGAATGCGCACCGGATGGTAAAGGCGCAGAACACGCTCCTCGCGTTGCAGCGACTCTCGAGAACGAGCGATCCGGTCCTGCATCACCACCGTGGCCCGGTGCACGAGCTGCTCCATGTGGGTCAGCAACTCGGCCCCATCGGGCACCACCGTCGCAGCGGCCGCTGTAGGGGTTGGCGCCCGAAAATCAGCCACAAAATCAACGATAGTGAAATCGACCTCGTGCCCCACGCCAGTGACGACCGGCGCCTGCGAGGCGGCTACCGCACGGGCCACCCGTTCGTCATTAAAAGCCCACAGGTCCTCCATCGAACCACCGCCGCGGGCCAGCACAATGACATCGATGTCGCCGACGGCGTTCAGAGCTTCGATACCCCTCACGAGAGAGGGTGGCGCTTCTGCACCCTGGACCAGGCTGCTCGCAACGAACACCTGAACCAGCGGATAACGCTCGCGCAGCACCTTGAGCATATCCTGCAGCGCTGCACCCGTGGGCGACGTCACGATCCCGATGCGTTGTGGCCAGCGAGGCAATGGGCGTTTGCGTGCCGGATCGAAGAGCCCCTCGGCCTGCAAGCGATCCTTGAGCGCCTGGAACTGCTGCCAAAGGGCCCCGATCCCTGCCGGTCGCAATAGGTCGGTATAGAACTGATACGCGCCTCCGCGCTCATAGACCGAGATGTAGCCATGAGCTTCAACCCAATCACCTTGGCGAGGCACGGAGGCAAGGCGGGCGGCCTGGGTGCGCCACATCACACAACGCATCTCGGCGGAGGCATCTTTCAAGGTAAAGTACAGGTGGCCCGAGGCCGCACGACTAGAATTCGAGACCTCGCCAGCGACCCACAAGTCAGCCAGCAGCTCGTCGCCATCGAGCAGAGCTTTGATATATGCTGTGATGTCACTGACCGATCTGATAAGCATCTTGCCTATTATAGCAGGAAACTGGGCTCCTGTGAACCCCTTTGGCTACGAAAAATGGGGAATTTACGCCAGATCAGCCCTTTTCGAGCCGGGCATAGCTGGCCATGAGACGCTTGATGCCCTGTGCGGCGAAAGCGACCGTCACTTCTTCATCATCACCGACGACCTTGCTCTCGATGACCGTGCCTTGGCCAAAGATGGGGTGGATGACCTTTTCGCCGGGCTTGTAGATTGGCTCTTGATGAGCCTGCCTCCCAGGCCGAACGCGGGCGTCGCCTGCTGGATCAGATGCTAACTCGGAGCGGCCCCGCTGTTCACCGGGTCGCACTCGAGCGCCGCGTGAAGCAGGCGCTGATCGAAGAGCGCTGGGCCGGCGGCTGTTCTCGGCAAACGCAGGTGGCGAGGCGCGTGACGCGGGCGCCTCACGCCTTGCTGGGCGGGGCTTTTCTTCCTCCTGGCGCCGGGCCATGGAGCGCTGAATACGATCGCGCCGCTCATCGATCACGGTCCGCCGCTCCTCGCGGTTCAGGGGCGCGGCCGAAGTAGCCTTGCTACGGGCCAAGGAGCCTCGTACTACGTTGCCCTCGAGGAGATGGGGCGGGATATCGAGCAAGAAGCGGGAGGGATCATGCACATTCGAAGTCCCGTAAAGAGTGCGGCGGAAAGCACGCAACAGATAGAGGTGCCGCTTGGCGCGTGTGAGACCCACGTAGCACAGGCGCCTCTCCTCCTCCATCGCATCAGGGCTATCCATGGAACGGCTGTGCGGACAGATGCCCTCTTCCATGCCCACGATGAACACGACTTGGTACTCGAGTCCCTTGGCTGTGTGCAGGGTGAGCAGAGTAACGGCGTCGGCCTGAGCGTCCAGATCGTCCGTATCCGAGACCAGCGCCACCTCTTCGAGGAAGGCGGACAGCGCTGTCTGCGGCGGCATGTTGCCATAGCCATCTGTGACGGTATAGAGCTCATGCACGTTGTTAGCGCGATCTTCGCCCTCTTCGGTGCCGTCGCGCAAATAGTCGATATAGCCGGTCTGCTCGATCACCTGGCCCAAGGTGGCGGAGATGGTTTGATCTCCCTTAGCCTCGATGACGCGCTGTAGCATGAGACCCAGCGCGACCAGGTTTCTGGCTGCACGACCCACAAAAGGGTTTGCCGAGGTGCGTTCCTTGGATTCGTCCATCTCGGCCAGGTGCATCAAAGCCCGACCGGGCGACATGCCCAAAGAATCGGCCCATTCTGCAAGCTGCGCCAGCGTCTTGTCGCCTACGCCCCGCGGGGGTACATTGATGATGCGCCCCAGGCTGACATCATCATCCGGGTTCTGGATCACACGCAGATAGGCTAGGATGTCCTTGATCTCGCGACGTTGGTAGAAACGAGTGCCTCCCACCAATCGATAGGCCACCCCGTGCCGCACAAAGGCGTCCTCCAGCACGCGGGATTGCGCATTGGTACGGAACATGACCGCACAGTCCCCTGCGTTGAGGCCTCCCCGTGAGATAAGACGCTGGATCTCCGCGACCACGTACTCGGCCTCTTCGCGCTCATCGTAGGCCTCGAAAACGTGGATGGGGGGTCCCCCCTTGGTCTCAGTCCATAGGTTCTTGTGCACACGCTGAGTGTTGTGGGCGATGACGGCCTGGGCGGCGTCGAGAACTGTCTGTGTGGACCTGTAGTTGCGCTCCAGAAGAAAGACCTTGGCATCTGGGAAATCGGCGCGAAAGAGCAATACATTACGGAAATCAGCGCCCCGCCAACTGTAGATGCTCTGGTCCTCGTCGCCTACGACAAAGACATTCCGCGATTCTCCCGCCAGATGCGAGATCAGCTCATACTGGGCCTTGTTGGTGTCTTGAAACTCGTCCACCAGGACGAACTGATAGCGCTTTTGGTATTGCTCGCGCACCTCGGGGTGCAGGCGGAGGAGCTGCTCTGCTTTAAGCAGGAGGTCATCAAAGTCGAGAGCATTGTTCTCGTTCTTGAGCTCCTCGTATTTGGCAAAGGCCCGAGCCACCGCCTCATGCCAGTAGCTGGGCGGGTTATACGTCTCTGGTGTGATCAGCTCGTTCTTGGCTCGCGAGATGGCCCCATGCACGGCTGCCGGGCGGTAGAGCTTGTCGTCGAGATTCAGCTCTTTCAGGATGCGCGTCACCAGTCTTACCTGATCGTCCTCATCATAGATAACAAAGCTGCTGCTGAGGCCCAAATAGGCGCCTTCGCGTCGCAGGATGCGGGCACAGATGGCGTGAAAGGTGCCCACTGTCAGGCGCGAAGCATCATCACCGATCAACTCATGCAAGCGCGAGATCATTTCCTTGGCGGCTTTGTTTGTAAAGGTGACAGCAAGGATGTTGTAGGGCCGTACGCCGCAGACCCGAACGAGGTAGGCGATACGATGAGTCAACACCCTCGTCTTGCCAGAGCCGGGCCCGGCCAACACCAAGACGGGCCCCTCGATTGCTTGAACAGCCTCGGCTTGGGTAGAGTTGAGCGATTCCAGGATAGCTGGCGAACCTTGAGTTTGTGCCATCATATGGGGATCATTGTAGCGTCTTTTGTGGCGGGTGACAAAAGGCGAGCCGAACAAGGGTGTAGGATAATCCTCTGGATTGTCTTTGCCGCAGAACGCACCTGTAGCACGTGCCCCGCACGTGGTGCCTTCACCTGTGGGGCGCTTTCCAATTGAGGGCAAAGCGCCTATCATAGACTCAAGCACCT
>CAYQDH010000081.1:0-14942 GCA_964416075.1 uncultured Anaerolineales bacterium
GTTGGAGCGGCGAGTCGGTCAAGGTCATTGAGCAACACCTGGCCGACGCCAAGATTCCACTGGCTGCCGAGGGGTTGTTGGCTAAATGGCAGCCCACCGCCGACGACCTGGCCGCATGTCGAGCCTTGGGGCACAAGGTAGCGCAGGCGGTCCTAGCAGCTTAGCTCGGACTATGACGGCGCGAGTGCGAGTCTCTGTAGGCTCCTATTCCCATTCAAACCTGCAGGTGGCCACCCCAAGCTGGGGTGGCCACCTGCAATTCCAGTTTGCCCTAACGGGCGAGGTCAGATTGCGGGTGGCCCAGCTGCTAGTCGTATGTGCCGGCCAGCGAAAGGACCGCGCTGTGTGAGAGAGTACCGCTACGTTTTCCGCCGGCACATCCGGTTTGGAAGGTCTGAAACATCACCGTGCCATACCCGGCCCTTTGTAGGGTCGGCCGAAAGGCAATCCGAACGGTTCCTCAAAAGGACGAAACGGCACCATGGCTGCGATGTCATCCAGGCGTTTCAGGATCTCGGGCGACAATGGCCCTCTTTCCACAGCCGCCACGTTCTGCTCTACTTCCTCTTTCGACCGAGCCCCCATCAGGGCACAGGAGATGTCTGGATTCGAGATCACAAAACGCAGGCCCAGTTCCGCCAGACTCATACCCAACTCATCCAAGAGAGCGTACAAGGCCAGGTACTGCGCTCTGCGCGGTGAGCTAAGCCATGGCGCACCATGGCGCACTTGCTCATCATAGCGGCCCGCCAACGCTCCCTGCTGCAGAGGCGAGCCAATAACAATCCCCATACCTTGCTCTTTGGCAGCGGGCAACACGTCGATCTCGGCCTCGCGCCAAAGCAAGCTATAGTTGAACGCCGTTAGCACTACATCGAAACGGCCCGTGCGGATGATGTGCGGCAAGGTGTGTGCCGTGGTGCCACCCAGTCCAGTGTACCTGATCACACCATCCTCTTTCAACTGGTCGAGGACATCGAGGACAGGCCCACTAAAGGTGTCCCAGTCCGTCCACCAGTCGTACTGGCCCGGGCGATCGGGCTCATGGATCATCAGGATGTCGATCTGGGACCGCTTTAGCAGCCGCAAACTCTCCTCCACCGAGCGGAACAACTGGTCTTTGTCCTGAGCGTTGAAAGGTTGGGGCCGCCCACCAAGCTTTGTGGAGAGGATGTAGGGGTGTGTCACGCCCTCCAGGGCCATGCCCAACACCTGCTCGCTATCGCGGTAGCCGGGCGCCGTATCTACATAGTTGACCCCCAACTCTAGTGCACGGTGGACCGCCTCACGCGCCTGTTCATAGGGCCCTCCAATCGATGAAACAAAGAGGCCCCCCAGGGCCAACTCACTAACCATTAGCCCGGTTCTGCCCAAAACACGCTTGTTCATGGCAATCCTCCTGATCGCTTCACTCGATCGTGCTTTCCACAACTTGCGTCGCGCGTTCTGGCGCCAGGGCTCTGACACCTGACGCCAACCGGCCCACAGGAACTGCGCTCGACAGAGCCGCGTGAACAACATGAAGCGCCAGGACCACATATTCCTGGCGCATGCTGGAGAACTCGACTAGTCGTTCCATGCACTCCTGCAGCAGCATGCCTGGGATGCCGCCGAGATCCTGCTGGCCCAGTTGACGCATCACCTGGATGAGAGAGAGCACAGCGCCACTGATATCCCCCTCGGCGAAGCTGCGCTCACACCCGGCCAGGCAAGACTGCAGGGCGAAACCACACTCCCGCGTCGGTGTCCTGAGAAGGGGATGCTTGGCCACCAAGGGTTTGAAAATCAGCAACGCCTGGGCACCTGCTGTGCGCGGGTCATTCCGATAGGCCCGCCACAGGCGAATATAGTCCCCTTCCCGCCCCGCCATGCGAGCCAGCACGAGAGCAAGTTCATCGCGCGACGCCACATCCTGGCTCGCCCGCAACAGCGCCACTACATCTGGAATGGCCTCGGCAGCTCCCAAAGTACCCAGGGCCGAGGCGTACGCCAGGCACACACTCGAGCCCGCGCTGCCTGCTGCAGCAGAATCACCGTTCGAGCCCGACCCCAACCCAGTCTCACACGAGTGACGCAGACCCGTTAGCAGAGACGGAACGCTCTCAAGGTCCCCCAGCATCGCCAGCGAGCGAGCGCTGCGAGCACGCAACAGCAGAATATCGGAATTCAGAGTCGCTCGCAGATCGAGGATCGCCTGCCTTGCACCCATCTTACCGAGCGCCCACGCTGCAGCCAGCCGCAACTCTGTGTCCCCATCCCGTAATGTGCCCAGCAAGGCCTGCACCAACTCGGGCTCTGGCGTTTGGCGCGCAATGGCCAGAATGGCTTCGTAACGGACGTTCAAGCTCGGATCGGCAAGGGCCTCCAGCATCTCGTGTAGGTTGAGGGGGTTTCTGGCCTCTCCCATGTGAGCGGTACTCACCATACGCCGATCCTCCGGACCGGCACGTCGGTAGCGAAGGAGAGACTCCGCGGCAAGCAGCGGATTGCCTCTCCAGAAGAGGCTCACGAATCGGCCCACCGGCATGTCCCCTTCGCTGCGCATACGGCTAACGACCACCAGGGCAACGAGCAGGAGCGATAAGCTCAGTACAAAGAGTGGGGCATGGGGGCTCACCTGAAAGAGCAGCAGCCTGCCATCGAGCCCGCCAGAGAGATCGAGAAGCACGCCTGCCGCCAACGGCCCAGCCCCGGCAATGAGCTGCGACCAGGCATAGTGCACCGGCATATAGAGGGTCTTTTTTTCCGCCGGAACGGCCGTCACGAAGAGATACCGGCTCCAGCCAATGCTCCAGCCCTGCCCGGCGAGCCCCCCCAGAAACGCCACGCTCATAGCCAACGGAAAGCTCCAAGCGCTCTGGCGCGGCACCAACAACCAACTCAGCGGCACCAGCAGCATCAGGCACAGGCCAGAGAGGACCACCGGCTTGCTGCCATATCGATCTGAACTCCAGCCCCACAGGTACGATGACAACAATGCGCCGGCATAGGTGCCAATGCCTAGCAATACCACTCTCCCCGTGCTGAGTCCCAAGTACTCCTTGGCGTAAAGTGGCACGAAAGCAAGTAGTGCAGTGCCGCCCAGCGTCACCAGGGCCGTGGCGATGAGGAAGAAGCGGAAATTGTTGTCTCGAACGGCGTTCAGCATACCACGGAAGCGGCCTGAAGCCGACGTAGGCTCACGGACCGCTCGTCCGCCGGGCAAGTGGATATACGTGGCTACGCCCGCTAGGCCCAAGATCACGCCGGCGCCAATGAGGTACATATAACGGCCCAGGCCAGTGTAGCGGTCGACCACAAAGCCTGCCGCCGCTACGGCGATGATCTGCCCAACCGTGTAGACGATGCTATTGATTGCCCCGAACTTGCCACGGATCGCGTTGGGGACCACCTCCTGAAACCAGGGGTAAAAACCGGTTTCGGCAATACCTCGGCAGATGGCAAAGATCAGGACGATCGCCGCCACCCAGGCAAAAGCAGCCGTAGCGCCATAGCGGCCCAGCACCCAAGGCGTGAAGAGCAAGAAAGCGATGACTATCTTTCGAATGCCCCAGAACGTTATGAACGTCCGCTTGAAGCCAAAGCGCGCTACACGTCCGGCGATGAATGGCGCCACAATCCCACCAAAGGGGATCAAGGCCAGCACCAACCCAATCCGGGTGCTCTCCAGCCCTAGCTCTCGTAGGAACAAGATAAAGGTGGAGCCAAAGACGGTCAAAGCACAGAACATGCTGGTTAGGGTGTCACCAGCGATCATCCACGGCAAACGGCGGACTTTTTCTACATCAGTCACACGACGTTCTGCAGACACGCAAGGCTCCTATGGGCCGTCAGGCCACACACAAAGACGAGCGACAACGCAACCAACGATGCCGCTCGCCACCATAGCCGATGTATGAATGAGGTTCTTTTGTCGGCCCCAACGACTGAACCCCCTGCTAACGCTGGGGCGCAATTCCGCATACGTAAAGTTCGAGTGCCGTTACAGCCATCTGACCACTCTCTAGGACAAGGCCAACCTGATTCATTCCCTGCTTGACCTGCTGCGGTTCCACAGGAATGACCAATTGCCACTCATCACGACGCCCTGGAGAGAGAGGGATGCCGTTGAGTGTTACGTGCAGGATTCCCGCATCTGATAGCTTCTCGGCGATGACGCGCAATTCCGGGTGAGCCTCGGGGATCGCATGCAGATCCTGCCCCACGAAGAGAGGCGCCTGGCACTGCTTGCCCAACGGCAACGCGGTTGGCAAAACTGCGCGCATCCAGTTGTGCGGGTACTCGCGCTGAGGCATGCCGCGATCGACCGCAAAGAGCAGGTCCTTCTCCCTCAAGGCTCTCAGATCATCTAACTCACTTAGGAGGGGGATCTGATACCGTTTGTTGATTTCATGAGGGAACCAGTTGAACAGATAGATGCCGTCAGCCCCTTGGTGCCAGTAATTGAGAGCCAGGCCACGCGCCAACTCGGACGGAATCGGTGTATAGCGACTGGGCCAGCCATAGAGGCAGGGATAGACCTGGATGCCAGCGCCATGGGCCAACTCCTTCACGGGCTCGATCTCGATATCGATGGCGCCGCTCCCCAGGATGACCATATCCACCAGATGCTCCGAGATCCAGGTCGGTACATCAAAGCCATCGAGGCGGCAGGCTTCCAGGTTCTCGTCCACGCGCACTGCCAGATGAAAAGGCCGCCCACGCTCCTGCCCTCTGGCCTGCAGCAATTGGCGCACGTCCCGGAGCAAGTCGGTCAGGTAGCCCGCGTTCTGCAGCTCGCTACCGGGGATAAAGTAGGGCGGACTACGCATCAGGTCGATCTCGATGCCATCAAAGTCATACTTGGTCGCGATTTCGCGGATCACATTCAGCTTGAGTTGGCGCACCTCCGGTACGGCAAAGTTGAGGGCAGTTCTGCCACCATAGGGATGGCCACTACCGATAAGCCATTCGGGGTGCCGAACCTTGAAGGAGGGCAACTCCTCGGGAATGAAATCGTCGTGGACATCATTGAGCCGCAGTGAGTAGAATACCGAGAGACCTCGCCTCTTGGCTTCGCGCACCACAACCTTGGGCGGATCGTTGCCCTCGCGAATGAGCCGCCGCAAAAAAGCAGGCACTTGGCCCGTTCGCTCACCGGTGAGCTCCAATACCTGGCTGTCATAGTACGCGGTGTTCCCCCCCGATCCGTCGCACCAGAATAGGGTGTCGACGTGCGTGTCATCCAGAGGAGCAAAGATGTTGTAGATCCAATGTGCAAGATCGTCGTTGGCATCTTTGAACACGCCATAGCCGTCGCAGTTGAAGATCAGGCGATGTGTTGGGTCTGCACTGCGATCGAGCTCCACCGTGGACATGGATCTTCCTCCTTAGGGGCTCCAAATGGCGCATCGTTACCGTACAGCGTGTGGGATTATCTGATTCTGAACTTTACCACGATGAGCGGCGTTTTTCAAATCGGCGCTCTCCATCTAGGCTTGGGCGGGGTTGGTTTGTGGAGTGGGCCGCGACGGGCTATACTAGCCGCGCCGGAGGGGCAGAACCCACATAGCCCTCCCACGACAACCGGCTGCCTTATTGCGGCATTGACCTTTGCGCCGAGACCCTGGGGTAGTTCAGCCCATATTATCTCTTTCCTGCTGATGGGATGAGGAGACACTGATGCGCACGCCATACCATGGCCGATTTGACCCCTTTGTGTTGCGCTCCAATCGCATCTTCTTTCACGACTGGCGTTACGTCGACCACGGCACGCCGCGCTGGGAACTACCCACAGGCGAGTACCTCGGCCTTTGGAGCGGCGGGCCCCTTCCGCCATTGCGTTGGCACGGCAGGAATGTCCCTTGGGGCATCACCTTGCGCGCCATCTCGGCGCAGAAGTCGGAGCCATTCATCGGTTGCGATCGCCCATGGGAGGGAATCCTGTTCGGGGCAACAGTCATTCAAGAGGACGGGAAATACCGCTTGTGGTACGAGTCGGTACCCCCGGCCCATATCCACGAGGGGCGCGCAGGGAGTGACAACCTGCTGTGCTATGCCGAATCCGAGGATGGGCATCACTGGATCAAGCCAGCGCTGAGCCTCTGCGCATACGAGGGCCACGCCGAGACCAACATCGTCTTCGGTGGACCACTCTCCCCTGCTCACGGATACCACGGGGGCAACGTATTCGTAGACCCTCGTGCTCGGCCCGAGGAGCGCTTTAAGGCCTTCCACCTTGGCTTTATGGATCGCCAGGCCGCCGAGGGATTCCTGAGACGTCATCCCCAAGAGGTGGATCCTCATAATCAGCGCACGGCGCAACTCAACGCCCTGTTCGGCGCCGTATCGCCGGATGGCCTGCACTGGCGCCCCCTGCCTGACCCGCTGGTCTTTCAGGTCAGCGACACACATAACATCGCCTATTATGACACCTTCCTGGACAAGTACGTGGCCTACATGCGCACCTGGGTCATGGGCCGGCGAGCCATTGGACGCAGCGAAAGCCCCGACTTTAGCCATTTCCCGCTACCGGAGACCTTCCTATGGCCCGACGCCAGCGTCGGGCCCACCGATACATGGTACTGCAACGGCAAAACCGTCTATCCGGGGACAGACGACTATCACCTGCTCTTTGCCAAACGCTGGTGCATCGCCGAGGATCGCTTCTCCATGCATCTGGCCACTAGCCCTGACGGCATCCTGTGGGGCTTTCCTCCCGCCAGCGAGGTGTTGACGGTCGGAGATCGAGAGTCGTGGGACGCGGGCGGCGTCAGTGCGGGCTGTGGCATGATAGAGCTCCCTGATGGCCATATAGCGGTGCCCTACACGGGCGACGCCATCCCCCACAAGTACACGCGTCACCCCCCCTTAGGGGCGCTCGCCTGGGCACACTGGCAGCCAGGGCGGCTCGTGGCCCTGGAAGCGCCAGAACGCGGCGAGTTTTGCACCTCGAGGGTCATCTTTCGTGGTCGCCAGCTTTCGCTCAACGTGCGCACCAAGCAGGTGGGCGAGGTACGTGTGGAAGTACTCGATCTCCAGGGCGAGCCCATCCCCGGCTACACCCTCGCCGACTGCGATCCGATCAACGGCGACGAGTCCGACCACCGGGTAACCTGGCGCGGTGAGTGCATCATCCCGCGCCAAGACGATGAGCCGCGAGCCTTCCGCATCAGCCTAGCCGCAGCCGAGTTGTTCGCCCTAGCCTTTTCCTGAGAAGCAGACGCGGGAGCGGAGTACCTGGGTATGCGAATCTGCCTGCTCGAACCCTATTGCACAGGATCACACGCCGCATGGATTCATGGCTATGCCTCGCGCAGCCAGCACCAGGTGACGGCTCTCACCCTGACTGGGCAATTCTGGAAGTGGCGCATGCATGGCGGGGCGGTGACCCTGGCGCGGATGTACCGCGAGCGAGAGATCGAGGCCGACCTGTTGTTGGCCAGCGACATGCTGGACATGAGCACCTTTCTGGCGCTTACGCGCGACATGACACACCACACCCCGACCGCTTTGTATATGCACGAGAATCAGCTGACCTACCCAATAAGGCCCGGAGAGAAACGGGATCTACATTATGGTTTCATCAACTATGCATCGATGTTGTGCGCAGGGCGCGTGTATTTTAACTCGCAGTACCACCTCGATTCGTGGTTCGAGGAGCTACCTCGCCTGCTGAAGCACTTTCCCGACTATAACGAGTTCCCCACGGTGGCCATGTTGCGCGGGAGGAGCGAGGTGCTGCCCCTGGGGCTCTCGCTGTCAGGCCTGGACCAGTTCAAGCCTGCAGCGATGCGCGCCGGTCCACCGCTCATCCTGTGGAATCATCGCTGGGAATACGACAAGAACCCGACAGAGTTCCTTGAGGCGCTATACGCCTTGGCCGAACGGGGCTCGGAATTCCGTGTCGTCCTTCTCGGCGAGTCCTTTGTGCGGGTTCCGCCCGAGTTCGAAGAAGCACGGAAGCGCCTGGGCGACCGCATCGTGCAGTTCGGCTATGTGGAGAGTTATGCCGATTATGCGCGCTGGCTGTGGCAGGCGGACATTGTCGTCAGCACCGCGATCCACGACTTTTTCGGTGCTGCGGTGGTGGAGGCGATGTACTGCGACTGCTATCCCATCTTGCCGTGGAGGCTGACCTATCCTCAATTCGTGCCCGAGCCCTTCCACAGCCGCTGTCTATACCGCGATCACCAGGAACTGCTCGTCCTATTGAGCCAGGCGATCGAGCATCCTATCTCGATCCGGGGCATTTCCTTGCGAGAGAGTATCGTTGGCTATGATTGGGCCACCTTGGCGCCGGAATACGATCACCGATTGTGCGGCCTGCTATGAGGGTATGCGCGGACCTGCGCGCGCGTGGCGTGAAAGAGTGCGGTGTGGTAGAATTGCTGAGCTACCTTCAGGCTGCCAAGTGCACTCGCCATCGGCGGTGCGCGATATCTTGCTATTCTGGAATCGAGTGCGGGAGGTACCATGTCCGAAGAATCGAAGAAGCGCGTGGCGCTGACTGCGATCAAGGGTGCGCACTATGCCTTTCACGGGCTACTAGAGCAGCGCCTGGCCGCCAACCTCGAACAGTGGTTGCTGATTGCGCCTCAGGCCAACCCAGCGATGCTAGAGATCTTTCGCGATCGTGATCGCCAGCCGCGGCGAGACCTGGTGCCTTGGGCTGGGGAATTCGCCGGCAAGTACCTGACCTCGGCGGTTCTGAACTGGCGCCTGCTGCATGATGGCCGACTGCGCGCCCAGATCGACCGCTTTGTGGATGAGCTTATCTCCGTGCAGGACGCCGATGGCTACCTGGGGCCTTTTCCCCAAGACGAGCGCCTCACAGGCAAGACCAAGGACGGCAAGCATGCGCTATGGGACCTTTGGGGCCACTATCACTGCATGTTGGGACTTTTGCTTTGGTATAGGGAGACGGGCTACGAGCCCGCCCTTGAAGCCTGCCGCCGCGCCGCCGACTATGTGTGCGGCAGGTTCATCGATACGGATGAGCGGGTCATCGATGCCGGGGCCGAGGAGATGAACATGGCCATCTGCCACGGGCTATGCCTGCTCTACCAGGAGACCCACGAGCCGCGCTATCTGCGCATGGTGCGAGAGATCGAGATGGACTGGCAGAAGCCGCCGGCAGGGGATTATGTGCGGGCCGCATTAGCGGGCTTTCCCTTTTATCAGACACCCAAGCCACGCTGGGAAAGCTTGCACGATATCCAGGCTATCGCCAGCCTGTACGAGCTGACAGGCGAGCCGGCCTATCGCCAAGCCTTTGAGCAGATTTGGCGCACCATCCGCCAGGGAGACCGGCACAACACCGGCGGGTTCTCCTCCGGCGAACAGGCTACGGGCAACCCTTACGACCCACGGGCCATCGAAACCTGCTGTACAGTGGCCTGGATGGCCCTCTCGGTCGATATGCTGCGCTTGACCGGCGATTCCACGGTGGCCGACGAGATCGAGCTTTCTACCCTGAACGCCACGCTGGGCGAGCAGGCACCCTCCGGGCGGTGGTGGACCTATAACACGCCCATGGACGGCGTGCGCAAAGCATCGGCTCACGAGATCGTCTTCCAGGCGCGGGAGGGCAGCCCGGAGCTAAACTGCTGCTCGGTCAACGGTCCGCGCAGCCTGGGGATGCTTGCCGATTGGGCGGTGATGCGCCACCAGGCCGGCTACGCCCTGAACTACTATGGCCCGTCCGCCTTCAGCTTGCCCCTCGAGGATGGCGCGACAATGCGCCTCACCCAGCAGACAGACTATCCCCGCGAGGGAACTATCCAGATCACGGTTGCCTTGTCGGCGCCAAAGCGCCTGACGCTGCACCTGCGCATCCCCGCTTGGTCGAAACAGACGAGCGCCAGCCTGAACGGCCAACCCTTGGACGCGCCCGCCGCCGGATGCTATCTGGCCCTGGAGCGCGAATGGCAGGATGGCGACACCATCGATCTGGGATTCGACATGTCATTGCGCACGTGGATGGGCGAGCGGGACGCGCAAGGCAAGGTCTCGCTCTACCGCGGGCCGCTACTGCTGGCCTACGATCGCCGCTTCAACGCCATGAATCCCGATGACGTGCCGGCGATAGATGCGCGCAAACTGGAGGCTACGCACGTTCCCTGGCGAGGGGCCTGGCCGGAGCCGTGGGTGCTGGCGCAGGTGTCAACGGCAGATGGCGGGGAGCTGCTGCTGTGCGACTTTGCCACCGCAGGCGCCGCAGGCACCCCCTACCGCACCTGGTTGCCGCTGACAAAGGATTCGTGAAGGCGAATCTGCCGAGCTTTTTCCGCATGACGAGCACTCATCAGCACATCGAGAAAGGGGAATCACGATGGCACTAACTCTTGAATGGTCTCGCAGGATCGACAACTGGCGCAAGGAGTTGCCCACGCACTTGTACCGGGTGTTGGGCCAGGTGCCGCTCAGTGGGTATGTAACCAAGGAGCAGCTAACCTCCGAGGAGGCTGGGCGGGGGGACTTTTCCGCCATGCCTACAGGGACGCCCTGGGGGGCCAAATGGGAATACGGATGGTTTCGAGGGCAGGTTGTTGCGCCGCCCGAGGCAGCGGGCCGGCGGCTCGTCCTACATCTGGAGACTACGGGCCAGAGCGGTTTCACCATCGGCGAGAGCGTGATCTTTGTCAATGGCAAGGCCGCCGGCGCCAGCGACCGCCAGCACTCTCATCTCACCCTGTCCATGAGCGCAGTCCCTGGAACCAGCTACGATATCCTGGCCGAAAGCTATGCCGGGCACGGGCCCCTCGTGATGGCTGGTGGGCCTGTTCCCCCGGGGCGAGAGACCGTTCCCGAGCCCCCGCCCACCCAGGCCGTGATGGGCACGAGCACCTTCGGCATCTGGGAGGAGGACGTCTATCAGCTATGGCTGGATGTGGAGACACTGTACGACCTGCGCTCGAGCATCGACCCCAATGCCTTGCGCGTGGCCGAGATCGACCAGGCGCTGCGCGATTTCACCACCATCGTCGATTTCGAGCTGCCACGCGAGGAGTTTCTGGCCACGGTGCGAGCCTGCCGCGAGCGACTGAAACCCTTGCTGGCCTGCACGAACGGCTCCACGAGCCCGCTCATGTATTGTTTCGGTCACGCGCATATCGACCTGGCCTGGCTGTGGCCCTGGGCTGAGACCGAGCGCAAGTGCGGGCGCACTTTTTCCAGCCAGCTCGCGCTGATGGCCGAGTACCCCGAGTACAAATTCCTGCAGAGCCAGGCGCACGCCTATGTGGTCACGCGCCAACGCTACCCCGAGGTGTATGCGCGCATCGTGGAGGCGGTCAAGCGCGGGCAGTTCATGCCCGAGGGCGGGATGTGGGTGGAGGCTGATACCAACATCTCGGGCGGCGAGAGCCTGATCCGCCAGTTCATCCATGGCAAGCGCTTTTTCCAAGACGAGTTTGGCGTGGAATGCGAGCTGCTCTGGCTGCCCGATGTCTTTGGCTACTCGGGGGCCATGCCCCAGATCATGCGCGGGTGTGGCATCCGCTATTTTGCCACCGCCAAGATCTTTTGGGCCTACAACGGCGGCGATCCCTTCCCCTATAACACTTTTACCTGGGAGGGCGTGGACGGGTCTGAGGTGCTGGTGCACCTGTGCAACGACTATAACTCGCAGACCAATGCCGCCTCGGTCATCGAACGCTGGAACCAGCGCGTGCAAAAGGATGGCTTTTCCACACGCCTGCTGCCCTTCGGGTGGGGCGATGGTGGCGGAGGCCCCACCCGCGACCATCTCGAGTATCTGCGGCGCCTGGCCAACCTGGAGGGCGTGCCCCGCACCACCATCGCTTCGCCCATCGCCTATTTCAAGGAGCAGGAAGCGCGGGGTGTATCGGCCCGCTATGTGGGCGAGCTCTACTTTCAGGCCCACCGCGGCACCTACACTTCGCAGGCGCGCACCAAGCGCGGAAACCGCAAAAGCGAGCTCGCCCTGCGCGAGGCCGAGATGTGGGGCGCAGCGGCAAGTGTCCTCGCAGGTTATACGTATCCCTTGGCCAGGGTGGACGAGGCATGGAAAAAGGTCCTGTTGAACCAGTTCCACGACATCATCCCCGGTTCCTCCATCCATCGCGTATACGAGGAGGCCGAGGCAGCTTACGATGCGGTCATCGACACCGCCGAAGAGGTCGCCGGTGAGGCGGCGGGGCGCCTGACCGACGATTCGCGCGCCCTGACGGTGTTCAACTCTCTGCCCTGGGAGCGCAGCGCGCTGGTAGAGCTGCCCGAAGATTTCGCCGGGGCCATCGACCTCAACGGTGCGTCGCTACCCGTGCAGCGAGTGGACGAGGAGGCTCTGGTCGAGGTCACGGTGCCATCGTGCGGCTGGACCACCCTGCGCGCCGCCGACTTGTGCGAGGTGGCGCAACTGGCGCATAGCACCCTGCGAGCCACGCCCCAGTTGCTGGAGAACGAGTGCTTGCGCCTCCAGTTCAACGAGCGTGGTGAGATCGTCAGCCTGTTCGACAAGGAGACGGCCCGCGAGCTGGCTACGGGGCCGTGCAACAGCCTCAAGATGTACAAGGATGTGCCCACCGCGTGGGACGCCTGGGATATCGACAGCACCTATGCCTGCTCCCCCGTGGCGTTGCCCGAGGCGGCGCAGATCGAGGTGGTGGCCGAAGGACCGATGGTGGCCAAGCTGCGGGTGACACGCCAACTGCACGATTCGCCGATGGTGCAAGAGATCAGCCTGCGCCGTGGCAGCCGTCGCGTCGATTTCGAGACGGAGATCGATTGGCGCGAAAGCCACAAGATGCTCAAGGTCGCGTTCCCGGTGGACATCCACGCCAATGAGGCGATCCACGAGATCCAGTTCGGGCATATCCGGCGGCCAAACCACATGTCGCGCCCCTTTGACGCCGACCGCTTTGAGGTGGCCAATCACAAATGGACGGCACTCGCGGAGGAGAACCGCGGTTGCGCCGTGCTCAACGACTGCAAGTATGGCGTCAACGTGCTGGACGACACCATCAACCTGACCTTGCTCAAGTCGGCCATGGCCCCGGACATGACCGCGGACAAGGGCATGCAGGTCTTTGCCTACGCCTTTTACGCCTGGAACGGCTGCTTCGCCGGGAGCGCCCTGGTGCGCGAGGCCTATGACCTCAACTGCCCCGTCATGACGGTCTCCGGCGCGGCGGGCGAGCGCTCGCTCTTTAGCGTGGACATGGCCAACGTGGTCATCGAGACGGTCAAGCCAGCTGAGGATGGCTCGGGCGATGTCGTGGTGAGGCTCTACGAGTCCAAGCGCATGGCCACACGTTGCAAGGTGACGACCACGCTGCCCGTGGCCCAGGCATGGCTCACCCACATGCTCGAAGAGATCAGCAGCGAGGTGGCTGTCGAGGAGGGCCGGATCGCGCTGGAACTAAAGGCGTTCCAGGTCCAAACCCTGCGGCTGAAATTGGCGCGCTAAAAGATCTCTGCGCTCTGGCCAGGCCCCTATGGGCCTGGCCAGAGCGCATCTGAGCAGCTAGCTAAGGGGTGCCACTGGGCCAGGTCCCATGAATCACACTGAGCCATTGTCCAGTGATATCGGCCACCCATGGGTGCTGCCCACCGTATGCCCGAGCGGCGATCCCACACGCCTCGTTGAGGGTCACTTCAGCTTCGGCGAGACGCCCTGCGGCAAAGAACGCTTGTCCCAGAACAACCAGATCCCATGCCACATTGGGGTGCTGTTTGCCCAGGGCCGCCACATCGATATCATGAGCGCGCAGAGCTCTGCTTTTGGCGCCCTCCAAATGCTCCAGATACTCTCGACGCTTGAAGAGATGCTTCGAGTGCATGAGATCGTGTACCATTGCATGCGCCAGATTGCGCAGATCTATTGCGACCTGCGGGTGGTGGGCACCATAGGCCACTTGGTCTATGCTCAACGCTCTGGAATAGTGGTCAGCCGATTCCGGGTAGGCGCCCAGTATCTCGCGCACACGGCCCAATCCCGCTAGGTCTTGCGCCACGAAGGGATGCCCTGCCTTGAGCATGATGAGATCGATCTTGTGAGCCTCGGTGAACTGAGCCTCCGCCAGCGCCCTATGCTCCCAGGGCCGGCCGTGATCGAGTAGAACGTTCCCATAGGCACGCAGGATGGCTGAGGAATCGGGATTGCGCCGCTCCACCTTGTTTTCCTTGGCCGCCCGCAAGCTATCCACCTTCTTCCTTAGCGCCTCTGGCTTGAGCACAGTCTGCCACGCCGGAGCCAGTGTCCCCGCGATAGATACCTGAGGTTGCGACCGTGCTTGGGGCTGGGGCTTGGGCTGAGGCATGTTGGCCCTTGAGTCGATCTCCAGCGCCTTCTCGCACCACTCTTTTGCCTTGGCAAATCGACCGCGCGAGGAGGCGAGCGTCCCACGCTTGGCCACGACGGCGGCCAGAGCGGCATCGTACCCCCCATGATAGCGCTGATAGATTTTCTGGGCGCGAAGGTAGTAGCCGTCCGCGATATTCCATTCGGCCAACGCGAGACTCAGGTCGCCCGCTAGCACCAGGTCACGAGCCACATGGTGACAGGGGATGATGTGGGCCTTGCAGTGGAGGTTGACGGCCTTTTCGAGGCAGCCACGCGCTCGACGGGGATACCACTTTCCCAGGTGGTACAGGCCCAGACGCTGCAATAGGTCCGCACGCAGATCATCGTCGAGCTTGAGACGAGTCATCTGCGCTAACACGGCACCGGTGTGCGATAAGAGCGCATCATAGTCCGCCCATCTGCGTACCCCAGAGGGATGCTCAGGATAAGCGGCGCGCAGCACCTGCGCGGCATATCCGACCCAGCGCTTCTGCTCATCCTCCGACAAAGAGGACCGAATAATGGTCCGGTAGATGCGGTTCAGGGTAATCGCTTTCTCTGTAACAAAAGCCACCCCCTCACGCTGCAGGGCAGCCAGCCCCTGGTTACAGACGCTGACCTGGGAGATCCCCAACGTGTTCGCAGTCACCCCCTG
>CAYQDH010000082.1:0-13192 GCA_964416075.1 uncultured Anaerolineales bacterium
GAGGCCTTCGAGGCCTTCCAGCGTCGTTTTGGCCCCTATCCCTATGCCGAGCTGGACGTGGTAGAGACCTGGGTCACCATCAAAGGGTACGAGTTCTCCAGCATGGTGTTCATGGAGCGTGGCCTGCGGTCGTCCGAGACCTGGTGGTTATATCGCTGGACCCTGGCTCATGAGCTGGGGCACCAGTGGTGGTACGGATTGGTGGGCAGCGACCCCGTGCAAGAGCCGTGGCTGGATGAATCGCTTGCCACCTACTCGTCGCTTCTGCATATCGAGGAGACTCGCGGCAGGGCGGCGGCTCGTGCCGAGCTTAGCTCGCTCGAGGGAACCTATGGCCGGCCTTCCAGCAGCAGTCCCCCCATCCTAGGTTCGGCGCTGGACCATGATGGCTGGCTCAGCTATCGCGGGCCCGTCTACTACCAGGGCGCCCTCTTTATCGATGCCCTGCGGCAGGAGATGGGCGATACTAAGTTCTTTACCCTCCTGCGGCAGTACGTGGCAAGATATCGCTATCGCGTCGCCACCACCGAGGATTTCCTATCGTTGGCCGAAAGCATCGCTGGGCGCGACCTCAGCCCGTTGTATGATCTCTGGCTGGGCACCTCTGGGCCCGGCGGAGACACCGAGTGAGCGCTAGCGCCAACGCCCAAGGCAGGACGGCCAACAGACTCGTATGGAGGGATAGCATGAAGTTACGGATCGCGGGCGCTCAGATGCCGGTGACGGAGGATGTCTCGGCCAACTCTGAGACGATTCGCCGAGCCATCGACTATGCCGTCAGCGTACAGGCCGATCTGCTGCTTACGCCAGAGGGCTCGCTGAGCGGGTACACGCCACGGTTCGATCGTGCGTTGGTAGAAGAGGGCTTGCGTAGAGTCACCGGCCTGGCGAGGCAGGCCAAGCTCGCCCTGGCTTTGGGAACCTGCTTTGCCGAAGACGACGGCAAGACCTACAACCAGTTGCGCTTTTACGACCGGGAGGGAGCGTATCTGGGCTTCCACAGCAAGACGCTCACCTGTGGTTCGTGGGACATTCCGCCTCGCGGCGAGATCAACGACTATGCCGTGCAACCCCTGCGCATCTTTCACGTGCAGGGTGTGGCCGTGGGCGGGTTGATCTGCAACGACTTGTGGGCCAACCCCGAGTGTACGCCCGTCCCCGATCCGCACCTCACCCAGCAGCTAGCGCGCATGGGGGCGCGAGTCATTCTTCACGCGGTCAATGGCGGGCGTGACGGTGGCGCCTATTCGCGCAGCGTGGCGTGGCCCTTTCACAAATCTAACCTGCAGATGCGTGCGCGGGCAGCTCAAGTCTGGATCGCCACGGTGGACAACAGCTACCCCACCCATCTGCCATGCTCGGCCCCCAGCGGCGTGGTGGCGCCCGACGGCAGTTGGGCCGTCCAGGCGCCCGACACCGGCGAGGCGTACTACGTCCACACCCTGGAGATCGCCGACTAACTTTTCGCTTGGGCGACACCTCCGCCCCTAGACGAACTCGCGCACCGCATCCAGGGCGCCTCCCATGGAGCAATCCGTCTCGCGCTCGACGATGATGTCCACGATGGCCGGCCGGCCCGATTGTACGGCCCGAGCAAGGGCGGCCTTGATCTGGTCTGGCTCGGTCACGCGCTCGCCATAGGCGCCGAACGATTCCGCCAGCTTGACCCAATCCACGCCCAGGCCCTCGTACGTCGTATCCACAGCGTACTCGTACTCGTAAGCGTACCGCTGATTCTGGCGGATCAGGCTCAGGTAGCCGTTGTTGACGACCACGACCACGATAGGGGTCTTGAACTGGCAAGCCATGGCCAGTTCCTCGATCATAAAGCCGACGCCGAAATCGCCCATCACGGCCACTACCGTGGCATCGGGGCGAGCTACCTTGGCTCCGATGGCGGCGGGCAGGTCATATCCGAGCGTCCCCGCGCCACCCGAAGCGAGGTAGGTGTAGGGCTGGGACAGGCTCTGAAACTGCCCGGACCAGATCTGCGTCAGGCCACACCCCGTAGTAAAGATGGCCCCCGCACCGAAGAATTCGTTCATCTCCTGGTAGACACGCTGCGGCTTGATAGGTACTTGGTCATAGTCGGTCTTGCGAGCCATCTCGGCGCGATCTTGCGGGATGCGCGCCACGCGCTCAGTGGGCTCGCGCCGTCCGGTGGCAGCCTTGGCCTCTTCCAGCAACGCCTTCAGGGCCAAACCGGCGTCGGCCACGATCCCCAGCTCCGTGGGCACGATGCGCCCGATGTGCGATGGCTCCACGTTGATGTGGATAAAACGCCGGCCTCGTGTGTAGACATCGAGCTTGCCCGTGTGCCGGTCCGAGAATCGACAGCCGATACCCAACACAAGGTCCGAGTCCAGGTAGAACCGGTTGCCAAAGGGAGATCCAACCTGGATGCCGATGTGCCCCACGTGCAGCGGATGGTCTGCAGCGATGCCGCCGGTGGCCATGTACGTCGTGATCACCGGCACAGAGAGATGCTCGGCCAGTTGCACCAGCAGCTCGCTGGCGCCTGCCAGCAACACACCCCCGCCCATGATGATTACCGGATTCTGGGCCGCCAGAAGCATCCGGATAGCCTGGGCGATCTGCCCGCGGTCCGGCTCTCTCTTGGTCACGGGCAGTGGCTTATCCGTGGCGGGGTCGTATGGTATATCGGCGAGCTGCACATCCAGCGGCAGGTCGATGAGCACGGGCCCCGGTCGCCCCTCGCGAGCCAGGCGAAAGGCCTCGCGCATCAGGCTGGGCACCTGGGTGGGCTCGGTGATGCACCACGCTCCCTTGCATACGGGCCGAGCGATGGTGGCGATATCCACACACTGGAAGGCCTCTTTGCCCAGCTGGTTTCGAGTGTTCTGCCCAGTGATAGCGATCAGCGGCATAGAGTCGACTTGCGCCGTATAGAGCCCTGTCACCAGGTTAGTGGCCGCCGGGCCCGACGTGCAGATCGCCAGCGCCATCTTGCCGCTGGCCCGGAAATAGCCATCGGCGGCATGCACGGCGCCTTCCTCGTGGCGTGCCAGGTAATGTACGATCTGTTTGGATGCGCCCAGATATTCGTACGTGGGGTTGATGGCGGCCCCCGGTATGCCAAAGGCGGCCTCGATCCCCTCGCTCTCCAGTATGCGTACGACGACCTCTGCAACAAGCATCTGTGACCTCCAGTAGATGGCTGGCCTCCCCACTAGGGGCGGGCGCGACGAACGTACGAGATTATAGTACAGAATATGAGTCCCAGAAAACGCGTGGTTTGACCGTTTCCCTGGCCGGCCTAAAATGGTCAGAATCTCAAGCGGAGAGCATAACGCATGTCTCTACAGGCCCTGCTGGATGTTCTGCCCATTCTGATGCTCATCGGCGTGGGGGTGCTGGTACGCCTGAGCCGGCTCATCGATGAACGCTCGGGCCTGGTGCTCACCCGCCTGGCATATCACGTCACCATCCCGGCCGCGATATTCACCTCCATCGCCCGCGCGCCTTTGACCACCGGAATGCTGTTGCTGCCTGTCATCGGCTTTGTGTTGCCGTTGTTGCTGGCGGGCCTGATCTACCTCACGACCCAGCGCCTGGCCGACCGCCCGCGCCAACGAGGGGTGATGCTGGTGTCCACGGTGGTCTTGGGCGTGTTTGGCTACCCCTTTTTCGATCTCTTTTTCGGCGCTCCGGGCCTGGCCCGTATCGCCATGTTCGATGTGGGCAATGCCATCTACGCTGGCACCATCGCCCTGTGGATGGCCCAGTTCTTTGGATCCCGCGGTGACGGCGCCACGGGTGATCATGCGTCCGGCGGTGTATCGTGGCGCAAGGTGCTCACGTCCCCGGTGTTGCTGGCTTCGGTATTGGGCGTGGCCGCCTCGGCCTTGGGGCTGTCGCTGGGTGGTCCGCTCGGCAACCTTTTGGATCGCCTGACAGCCGCCAATACCCCGCTGGCCATGATCGCTGTGGGCGTCTTTCTGCGCCCGCGTCGCATCTACGGTGGCCTGTTGGGCCAGTTTGTGGGCATACGCATGCTGCTGGGGATCGCTCTGGGATGGGCCATCGCCTATCTCGCGGGGATGCGCCAGCTCGACCTGGTTGTGGCCTGTTCAGCGTCGACGCTGCCCACGGGCACCACAGCACTGATCTATGCCGGCAACGAAGGCCTCGATACCGAGTTCGCCGCTGCGATCATCTCACTGACCGTGATCCTGAGCATGGTCTTGATCAATGTCCTGCCCTTGTGGCTGGGCAGTGTCTATCGCTGATTCGAAGGGTTGTTCTAAAACGAAGGCGAAAGGGGTGATAGCATGAGTGACCTGGCGATCTTGGGCGGCGACAAAGCTGTAAGGGCTGACCCTGGTGGTATCATGGACTGGCCGATCATCACGCCAAAGGCGGAAGAAGCCGTGCTCGAGGTGCTTCGCGCGGGCGGAATGTCGGGCACCGATGTGACGAGAAAGCTGGAAGAAGAATACGCTGCCTGGCAGGGGGTGCGCTATGCGCTGGCCCACAGCACGGGCACGGCAGCGTTGCAGGGCGCCATGTTCGGCCTGGGCATCGGCCATGGCGATGAGATCATCTGCCCCAGCCTCACCTATTGGGCGTCCTGCCTGCCCGTCTATGCCCTCGGGGGGACCGTCGTCTTTGCCGATATCGACCCCCAGACCCTCTGTATCGACCCTCAGGATATCGAGCATCGCATCACGCCGCGCACCAAGGCGGTCATGGTGGTGCATTACGAGGCCTACCCTGCCGACATGGACTCCATCCTGGAGGTGGCGCGACGGCATAGCATCGCCGTGATCGAGGACGGATCCCACGCCCACGGCGCCCTCTACAAAGGTCGCATGGTAGGCACGCTGGGCGATGTGGCCGCCTTCTCGCTCATGAGCGGCAAGTCACTGCCCGGTGGGGAGGGTGGCATCCTGATCACCGATGATCAGCGCATCTATGAGCGAGCTATCGCCTTTGGTCACTATGAGCGGCATGGCGAGCTGACCCTGGACGACTTGGTGGCGGGCGCTGGGCTACCCTGGGGTGGGTACAAGTATCGCATGCACCAACTGACCTCCGCGGTTGCACGGGTCCAGCTCCAGGAATACCCGGCGCGCATGGCGGAGATCGATCGGGCCATGAACTACTTCTGGGACCTTCTGGAGGGCTTGCCGGGGATCAGAGCTCATCGCCCGCCCAAGGGCTCGGGGACCACCATGGGGGGTTGGTATGCCCCTTCGGGCCTGTATCGTCCTGAGGAGCTGGATGGCCTCTCGCTGAATCGGTTCAGCCAGGCCGTAAGAGCCGAGGGCGGTCTATGCAACCCCGGATGCAACAAGGCGCTGCATCTGCACCCCCTGTTCAACACCCTGGACGTATACCACCAAGGGCGGCCGACTCGCCTGGCCAACCTGCCAGCCGATTTGGATATTCGCCAGCCTGCGGGCAGCCTTCCGGTGACCGAGGGAATCCAGGAGCGCGTCTACGGCATTCCCTGGTTCAAGCATTACCGGCCCCAGGTCATCGAACAGTATGCTGCGGCCTATCGCAAGGTGGTAGAGCACTATCGCGGTCTGTTGCCCGGCGATCCGGGCAACCCGGAGGGGTTCGGCGGCTGGGCTCTCACCCGTCGCGCTGGCGGATAGGCAGGAGAAACGCAGAGCCCCGATCTCCACGAAAAACAGAAACCCACTCGATCTGAGTGGGTTTCTTTGGCGGAAGCGACGGGATTCGAACCCGCGATCTTCAGCTTGACAGGCTGACATGTTAGGCCGCTACACCACGCCTCCGCAACGGGCAATATGATAGCACAACTGGATGGAAACTCAAAAACCGGGTTTTCTCCACTTGCGCGCGAGGGAGGGACGCAAGTGCGTTCCCAAGACGCCTCGCACCGCGCGATGGGCCGTTAGGCTTGCTCGCGCCACCGCGGCCAGCTATACTCAGCTTCCTAGAGCAGGAAATTCTGAAGAGGAGGACGCTATGCGAATCGATGCAGATTGTCACATCGCGGCTGGGCAGCACGGGATCGGGATCGACGAGTTGCTGCGGCGGCTCGACGCAGCGGGCGTGGACAAGGCTGTTTGTTGGCCAATGGTCACCTACGCGCGCGAGATTTATCCCGACAACCGCGCCATCTACGATGGCTACAAGGCTCACCCCGACCGCATCATTCCGTTCGGTGGCGTGAACCCCATGTTGGGGATGCAGCAGGCCCAGGACGAGCTCAAGCGCTGCATCGAGGAGTATGGCGTCGTTGGCGTCAAGCTCAACGGCGCCCGTGATGGCTATTACATCGATCATCCCGAGCTGAGCCTGCCGCTCGTTCGGACCATCGCCGACAGGGGCCTTGTCCTGGCTTTCCATTGCGGGGCCAACGATTTCGAAAAGACCCATCCCTTTCGCATCGCCGCTATCTCGGATGCCTATCCCAATCTGCGTATCATGATCGTGCATATGGGCGGTGGCGCTCAACCCTCGATGAGCGACGCCGTTATCGACTTGGCCCAGCGCTATCGCAACTGGTGGCTGATCGACTCGGAGGCCGACTATCGCAAGATCCACCGCGCCTTAAAGGTTCTTGGCGCCGAGCGAGTCTGCTATGGCAGCGACACGCCCTTTGTCCCCATGCGCTTCGAATGGGGGATTCGCCAGGTGGTGTATCAGGATATCGCTGAGGCCGAGCGGACCATGGTCTTTGGCGACAATATGGCTCGCATGCTGGGATTGGGCTACTGACAGCCATCCTCGGCGCGACCACGATGGCAAGAGGTTGATCGCCTACCGGGTGCGCCGGCCGGCGATCACCTGTTCATACAGGTTGAGCGTCTCTTGCGCCGTGTGTGTCCAGGAAAAGAGGGCTGCTTGCGCCAGGCCCGCTTGGCGCATCTTCTCTCTCATCTCCGCGTCGCCCAGCACCTGCCGCAGCGACGTGGTTATCTCTTCGGTGCTATAGGGATCGAAATACACAGCCGCCTGCCCCCCCACTTCGGGCAGGCTGGAAACGCCGCTAGCGCACACCGGGCTTCCGCAGGCCATCGCCTCCAGGATGGGCAAGCCGAAACCCTCATAGAGCGAGGGCTGCACGGTAGCCGTGGCGCCCGCGTAAAGAGAGGGCAAATCCGCGTCGGCAACAAAGCCAGGCAGCATGATCCGCTCGCGCCATGGCGTGCGCGCCAGGCTCGCAAAGAACCCTTCGTACAGCCACCCCTTGCTACCCACGATGACCAACCCATCGACCAGGCCCTCGGCGAATAGCGGGCCACAGGCCGCTACCAGGCGTTCCAGGTTCTTGCGCGGCTCGATGGTGCCCACCGTAAGCATATAGCGCGCGGGGAGGTTATATCGACGACGGACCATCTCCACCTGGCTCGCTGGCTGTGGCTGAAAGTGGGAGGCTGCGGCCTCGGGGATGACGGTGATCTTGGATGCGTCGATGCCATAGTAGGATACCAGATCGTCTCGCGTAGCCAGGGAGATGGCGATGATCGCTGTGGCTTGCCTGCAGAAGCGTGGCATAGCCGCGTGCAAAAAGGTGTGGTTGAGCTTCTTGTGGTAGGCTGGGAAGCGCTCGTAGATCAGATCGTGCACTGTGAGCACCGTGGGTGTGCCGCGCAGATAGGGCAGAAGGTGCTCCGTGGCGTGAAAGAGAGTGGCGTCGGGGACCAGGTAATCCATCGGCCACCTGGCTTCTTGGGCCATCCATGCGGCCAATCGCCAGGGCTTGTAGCTGCAGCGCACGCCCATGGTGGGCCAATCCTCCCAGCCAGGTAGGGGGCCCAGTCGCCCCTGGCTATTCTGAAACAGCCGCAGGCGCCGGCCCAGGAGCGGTCTGAGCTCGCGTACCAGGTTTTCGGAGTAGCGTTTCAGTCCCGCTTTCGCATGGACGGCACTGGATACATCCACATAAATGCTCATGCGATGCACCTCCCCTAGCAGAGATTCTAGCCCACAGTGCGTCTTTCACCAATTCCGTGGCTTGGTTTGAGTTATCGGCCCGGAATGGCTACAATAGCAGTGTCGTGGGTTTCGAGGAGTGAGCATGGATATCGTCGAGCGCCTGAGAGATGTGCCCCTGTTCAGCGGCGTCAGCGAGTTCTACCTGACACGCATTGCCGAGATTGCCGAAGAGCGCCCGGTTGCGCCGGAGTCGATCCTCTCGCGTCAGGCCGAGCTAGGAGCTACTTTTTTCATCATCGATAG
This sequence comes from uncultured Anaerolineales bacterium, assembly GCA_964416075.1. Lineage (GTDB taxonomy): Bacteria > Chloroflexota > Anaerolineae > UBA1429 > UBA1429 > CAYQDH01. Next base: position 8,182 of record CAYQDH010000082.1, read on the forward strand.
TGGCGAGGCCGCTATCTATCATATCGACCCACAGGGCTTTAGGCGGCCCGTGGGCATGTTGCGCGCCGGCAACTCCTATGGCACGACCTCCCTCTTTGTCGGTGAGCCGCGCGACGCCACGGTAGAAGCCAAAACGACCATGCGCGTTTGGACCATCCAGCGCCCCGCCTTTCAGGATCTGCTCCTAAATTACCCTGGCCTGCGCGACGAGCTACACATCCCAGAAGAGATCCAGCGCAAGCTCAGAGCGCCCCGCTACCCCTGGCTGCAAGCGGGCGAGGTGGTGGTCTACCACACCAAGCGCCATTGGATCACCTTTGCCAGCAAAATGCTTGTGGCCACCCTCCTGGCGCTCATCTACAGCCTGATCATAGTTTGGCTGTCCCTTGCCCAACAGGTGTCGGAACCCTTGTCGGGCATACTCCTGCTGCCTGCGGTGCTCATCTATGTGGGCTATCTCGGCTGGGAATATGTGGATTGGCAGAACGATTACTTTGCCGTCTCTACCCAGCGGGTCACGCATCGCGAACAGGTGGCCTTTATTTACGAGTCGCGACACGAAGTGCCCCTGGAGCAGGTACAGAATACCAGTGTGGTAACGGATATGATTGGCTCCCTTTTCCACTATGGTAATCTGACGATTGCCAGCGCCGCATCCATGGGGCAGATGGTCTTCACCACGATCCCTGATCCCCACGCCATGCAGGACGCCATCAACAACCAGATCGATCGAGTGCGCGCTATTCGCCGTGCCGCACAGCGCCGCCTCATACATCAGGATCTGGCTACCCACATGAACCTCCAGATGCCAGAGATGACGCCCGAGGCCCCTCCGGGCATGGAGGGCCCCGTCATCTATCCGGATCTGCCCGTGGAGATTCGCCAGCCCTGGCTTGTCCGGGCGATGCACTGGCTCACGGTCAACGGACTGATACCACGGACGCGTTATGAAGATGGCGATACCGTGACCTGGCGCAAACACTGGATATTCCTCGTGCGCCGACTGGGCCTGCCCACCACGGTCATCGCGTTGGCTGGGGCGCTCACGGTCCTGGGCCTCGCGGGCTTTCCCGCGTCGCTCGTGTCCCTGGTGCCGTTCTACCCACTCCTGACCTTGGTCTCTGCCCTGGTGGGCGTTGCATGGTACTGGTGGGAATACGCAGACTGGTCCAATGATCTCTACACGGTCACATCAGATCGAATCATCGATACCGAGAAAAAGCCGTTGTTCTTCTCCGAGCATCGCCGCGAGGCCAACCTGGGGATGATCCAGAACGTGACGCTGGAGATTCCCAACGTCATAGCGGGCTTGTTCAACTACGGGGATGTCATCGTCAAGACCGCCGGTACCGGCGATTTCACTTTTCATAATGTAGGGAATCCGCGCGATGTGCAGCGTGAGGTGTTCGCGCGGATGAGCCAGCACAAGGCCAGGACCCAGGCGCAAGAGGAGGCCCGGAGACGGGGAGAGATGGCGGAATGGTTCTCCGTCTTCGACGAGCTTCAGCGCACACGGTGCGTGACCCGGGCCGAGCCTCAAGCAGGTCAGAGCGGGCCGCCCGATGTCATCGCGGCCCCGCCTTCCGCCCAGGACACTGACACACTATAGGAAGCCAAATGCTCGAGATATCCTCGTTTGGTCGGTTCCTCGCGTCTCGCTGGGGACCCATCGTCAAAGGACTTGCCGAATGATCTACTTGGACCACGCGGCCACTTCGTGGCCCAAGCCCCGTCAAGTCGCCGAGGCGATGGTCGACTTTTTGGAGCAGGCCGGCGGCAACCCCGGCCGCTCCGGCCATCGCCTGTCGATCGATGCCGGGCGCACCGTCTACGAGACTCGCGAGGCGCTGGCAGAATTGTTCAACGCTCCGGACCCTCTGCGGGTGATCTTGACGCCGAATGTAACCTATGCCTTGAACATGGCCCTGCGTGGTCTGCTGCATCCCGGTGATCGCGTCGTAACCAGCAGCATCGAGCACAACGCCGTGATGCGCCCCCTGCGAGCGATGGAGCGTGAGGGCATCGATCTGCAGGTGCTCCCCTGTGCCGCTGATGGCGCCCTGGACCCTGCCGCCGTGGAGCGGGCTCTGGCACGGCGTACCAGGCTGGTCGTGCTGAACCACGCCAGTAACGTCATGGGCACCATTCTGCCGGTGAAGGAATTGGCTGCTATCGCCCATCACGCCGGGGCTCTGGTTCTGGTGGATGCGGCCCAGACAGCGGGTGTGCTGCCCATCGATGTGCAGGATATGGCCGCCGACCTCTTTGCCTTTACCGGGCACAAGGGTCTGCAGGGCCCTCCTGGAACCGGTGGCTTGATCATCGCACATGGCGTTGATGTGCAAGCCATGATTCCACTGATCTGTGGCGGCACGGGAAGCAAGTCCGAGTATGAGGAACAACCCGATCTGCTGCCCGACAAGTTCGAGAGCGGCACTCCCAATGGCGTGGGCATCGCCGGGTTGGGGGCAGGGGTGCGCTATGTTGCGGCCAAGGGAGTGGCTAATATCCGCGAGCACGAGATGGCACTAGCGCGCGCTCTACGGGACGGGCTAGCTGCCATCCCCGGGGTCACGCTTTATGGGCCAAGCGATGTCTCCCAGAGCACGGCCACCCTCTCGCTGACTGTGGCTGGCAAACGCGTCTCGGAAGTTGGCTATCGCCTGGACGAAGAGTACGCTATCCTCTGCCGCGTCGGCCTGCACTGTGCACCAGCCGCCCATCGCACGCTCGGCACTTTTCCCGAGGGCACGGTGCGCCTGGCATGCGGGATATTCAACACCCTGGAGGATGTCGACGACACGGTATATGCCGTGGAGCGGATTGTCAGATCATGACCAACCTGGGTGTCGCTCTTTTCCACACCACGTCGGCAGCCTTGCGCTCTGAGAAGCTTCTCAAGGCCGCCGGAATCACCGTGAAGCTGATTCCCACGCCACGCGAGTTCTCCAGCGAGTGTGGCCTGGCGTTGCGATTCGCCTGGGATCAGCTAGAGGACGTCCGTTCAGTGCTCGAGACGGCAGGCGTTGACATCGTGGGGGTACATGCTCTCACTTCCTACTGAGTCCTCCATGGCGCGCGGCGCCCATAGGGAGCGAATGACGTTCCCGTACGGCAATTTGCCCAAATTGCCGGCCCCGGTACACGTCATAGGTAGTGACCGGCGTCGCGGATCTACCAGTGATGCCCGTAGCCGCGATTTCGATGTACGGTGCCAAGACATTCGAATCGCGCTCCCAGAGATGCCATGAGACATGCAGCCTTTGGGTTCCAGCGGCTACAGACCGACATACATACCAGAATGAGGAACAGACAATGACCGATCTGCTGTACCAACTGGACAGCTACCTGAACCAATTCGAGGCTGTCGTCGTCGCCACGAACGCCGAGACCAATGGTGTGGCGCTGGATCGCACGGCTTTCTACCCAGGCGGTGGGGGGCAGCCGAGCGACGTGGGAGAGATCGCCCTGTCTGGCGCCATCGTCTCAGTATCAACGGCCAAGCGGGAAGGCGATCTCGTGTGGCATTACCTCGAGGGGTCCCTGCCGACCGTGGGCACGCGCGTCACGGGCCGCATCGACTGGGACCACCGTTACCGGCTGATGCGCACCCACACGGCTATGCATATCCTTTGTGGGGTCATTTGGCGCGACTTTTGCGCACAGGTCACTGGCGGAAACATGGAGCCACTAAAAGGGCGCATGGATTTCGAGTTCGAGTCTCTGCATCAGGATCTGGTTCAAGAGATCGAAGGGCGAGTCAATGCCGAGGTGCTGAATGCGCGCGATGTACGTGTGGCGCTCTTGCCTCGTGAGGAGGCCTTTTTGATCCCTGACCTCATTCGCACCAAGATCAACCTGCTGCCGGAAGGGATCGCCCAAGTGCGCACCGTGGAGATCGTGGGCCTCGACCTACAGGCTGATGGCGGCACCCACGTGGCCAACACGCGCGAGGTGGGGCGCATATCCATCGTAGACTATAAAAGCAAGGGACGCATCAACAAACGCATCCAGCTTGCTCTGGAGCCCTGAAGCACCTGTCGATCTGTGGGAGAGGAGCCTTCGTGGAAGCCGTCATTCGTCGCGCCACCATAGGGGATTACGAAGCGCTGTGCTCCATCTGGGCTGAGGTGGATGGCCTGCACGCGGACGCGTTGCCTCACCTCTTTCGGCGTCCCCAAGGTCCTATGCGCAGCGTTGAACATGTGGCCGAGCTCCTGGCTGACCAGAACACCGTGATCCTCGCGGCGGAGCTGGAAGATGAGCTGGTCGGCGCGGTCACGGTCATCGTCAACACATCGCCGCCCTATCCGATGTTTGTCCCGCGGTCCTGGGCCGTGATCGAGGATATCTGCGTGAGCTCGAGCCACAGGCGACGGGGCATCGGGCAAGCTCTTATGCGGGCTGCCCACGACTGGGCTCGCCAGCGTGGTGTCGCGGACATCGAGCTTACCGTCTGGGAGTTCAACGAGGACGCTCGTGCCTTCTACGAGGCGCTGGGGTACAAGACGGTCCGCCGACGTATGTCCTCTGGTCTTGAATAGGCTATACTTCCGTGGTCTCGGCCTTTGTCACGCTCCTGGCTTGGGTGTATACTCCCAGGCCGAAGGTCAGCTGTAGGCGTAGCCGACGGCCAGCCAAAGTCTGGCCAACAACCTTACCAAGGCAGAGGGCTTTGGCCCTCTGATTCATCCTTTGCCAAGGAGGATCCTGCTATGGAGTTTGGTTTCACCGCTGAACACGAGATGACGCGCAAGATGGTGCGCGACTTTGCCTTGCGCGAGATCGCGCCCACGATCAAAGAGAACGACCGGGCACAGACCTTCGATCGCTCCCTCCTACCCAAGATGGCCGCACAGGGCCTGCTCGGTATCTGCATTCCGGTCAAGTACGGTGGTGCGGGGATGGACTATATCTCCCTGGGCATCGCCTGCGAGGAGTTGGAGCGCATCGACACCTCGGCCCGAGTGATCCTCTCGGTGCACGTAGGCCTGAACAGCATGACACTTTT